>NZ_JANSJI010000363.1:10610-45511 GCF_047462475.1 Synechococcus sp. H55.11 | reverse complement strand
TCGCCTTCGAATTCCATACGCTGTCGCCAACGCGCCGCTCTAACTCCCCTCTCCCGTTGGGAGAGGGGCTGGGGGTGAGGGCTGGGAGAGGGGCTGGGGTGAGGGCGGCGCAGAGCGGTAGGGAAACGTCGTGATTTTCTTCTAGAATGGCCACCAGTTAGATCCCCCCTCACTGCTTCATCTGAGCTTCCCCTCTCTACCTATGGATGCCAAGGAGCTGCTCCGCCTCTACCGGGCAGGACGCACTAACTTTGCGGGCGAAAACCTAGCCGCCCTGGATCTAAGCCGGGCCGATTTAATCGGGGTGGATCTCTCGCAAGCCAACCTGCGCAGTGCCAATTTGATTTTTGCTTTTTTGGGGCGGGCCAAGCTGCAGAAGGCCAACCTTGTTGGGGCTAACCTCGGTGGGGCCAACCTCAGCCAGGCGGACTTGAGCGAGGCGGATCTCAGAGATGCTCAGTTGCACGGCGCCACTTTGCAGGGGGCAGATTTGCATGGGGCCAACCTGACCCTGGCCCTGCTGCTGGATGCCAATCTGCTGGATGCGGATCTGCGCTGGGCTAACCTCACCAGCGCCAACTTGGGGGGGGCTTGTCTGCGGGGGGCCAACTTGCGACTCGATAGTCGTCGGGGAGCGGTGTTGCGCAACGCCAATCTCAGCCGCGCCGACCTGAGCGGAGCCAACCTGGCGGGAGCGGATTTGACGCGGGCCGACCTGAGCGGGGCCAATCTCAAAGAGGCCAGCCTGCTCAGGGCCAACTTGCAAGGGGCCAATCTGCAGCAGGCCTGTTTGCAGGGAGCCATCCTGAGCGAGACCGACCTGAGGGGGGCTGCCTTTACAGGAGCAAACCTGCAAGGAGTGCAGATGATGCGGGCCAACTTGAAGGGGGCGATACTGCGCCAGGTGAATCTGACAGAAGCCAACTTGAGTGAGGCAGATCTGGCCGGGGCCGATTTTTCCGCCAGTTGCCTGCGCTCGGCCAAGCTGGCGCGGACGGATCTCAGTCGGGCCAATCTGGCCGGGGCCGATTTGAGGCATGCCAACCTGGTGGACGCCTACTTGGGGCGCACCAACCTGGAAAACGCCGATCTCGGCGACGCGATCCTGACCCGAGCCGATCTAAGCACGGCTAACCTCAGCGGGGCCAATTTGCGCGGGGCAACCCTGCCGGATGGACGGATTGGGTGAGCAAGGCGGGGATCCGCCCTGGAGCAGGTGAGGTTTTCCGCTGTCCTGGGAGCACCACAACCGCTAGCCTACAGGGGAAGGGTGGGACAAAGGGATCTGTGAACAGCCGCCGATTTCTGTCCTTGATGGAAGCCTTGTGGGCTGCTCTGCCTTTGCCAGAATGGTTGCCGGGAGCAGGAGAGCGCTCGTGGCAGCAGACGGTGGCAGCCCTGCTCCAGCTATGGCAAGAGGTGGGACGGTTTGGCGTGGTGATCGGTGGGCCGGTGTCTTGGTGGCCCCCCTGGGTGGTGCGGGATCCGCTGCCCCAGCTGCCGCTGCCCATCGACGCCCCAGAACCCAACCTGAAGCTGCAAGAGCCGGCCTGCGAAGCCCCCTGGCTGTTTACCCCCGATCTGTCGCCGGAGTCGATCCTGACCCCTGGCCAGACGGTGATCCCTCTCCTGCCGCGGGATCCCTTGGTGGAGGAGCCTTTTTTGCTGGTGCTCACCCCTGTTTTTTCGGCGGTGGCCGCCCAAGGGTATCACCCCCACACGCGGCAAAGAGGCATGATGGTGTCTTTTGAGCCGGAGGTGGTGCATCGGGCTTGGCAAAGCCTGGAGCAGCGGGTTCAACAGGGCAGGCCGGATCAGCTTGCTGCTTGGCGAGAGTTGGCCATCCACTATCCACTGATGCAGCCGCATGTGCGGGTGCTGGCCCGCTTCAGCAGCCTTCTTTTGTTAGGGAACTTGGCCGAATCGGGCTCCTCGCCCGCTTGCCTGCCCCCTGCCAGAGCTGAGGTGGAGAACTCCCCTGCGCCCCCAACCCGGCCAGAAGACACCAAGAAGGGGCGGCTCTCGGCAGCTTCCTCTCCCCCTTCCCCCACAGATTCCTCTCCCCAGAGCCAGTCCTCTGGTCAACAGAGCAGCCTTTCGGAGGCAGAACTGTTGCGGGCTCTCATTCACGAGATCCAGACCCCCCTTAGCACCATCCGCACCTTGGTCAGTCTCATTCTGAAGCGGCGCGACCTGCCGCCACGGGTACGGGAATACGTAGAGAAAATCGATCGCGAATGTACCGAGCAGATCAACCGCTTCGGGCTGTTCTTCCAGGCCACGGAAACGGTGATGCCCGCTGCCACTCCCGGCGAAGGGCGTCGGCTCCAGCTAGAGCCCATTGCGTTGGTGGACTTGGTGCGGCAAAACCTACCTCGCTGGCAGGAGCAGGTGAAACGACGGGGATCCCAACTGGAGCTGCAGATCCCCGACGAGCTGCCGGATGTGGTCAGCGATCCCAAGGCGCTGGAAGCGGTGCTGTTCGGCATGGTGGATCGCATTGCCCGCAGCACACCGGCCGGCAGCCACATTCGCGCCCAGCTGGTCAGCGCTGGCGAGCTGGTCAAACTCCAGTTTCAGGTCAACACACCTGAGGCCAGCAACGCCGCTGCCGACTCAGAGCCCAAATCTCCCCAAGCCATTGGGCAGTTGTTGGTCGTGCAGCCGGATACGGGTGCAGTGAGCCTCAGCCTTCCCGTCACCCAAACCTTGTTCCGCGCCTTGGGGGGCTACCTCACCGTGCGCCACCGCGCCCACCGGGGGGAAATTCTCAACATCTACCTGCCCCGCCAGCTATGAGCCACCGATCCCGCTCTCATCCCGATATCCTTATGGCGGATCGCAGGGGAGATGGGGCTAGGATCGATCTGCCAGCGCCGGGAGAGTCTAGAGATTGGATCCATGCCGAGAGCCAGAAAAGTTGCCGAACACCATCCAGAGCCAGAGCCTGCCTGTGGAGCTGGGGATCCCAGAGTCAAGGGGGTAACTCTCTCTGCGCAGCAGCTCTCCACCTTGCTCCACGAGATGCGCAACCCTCTCACCGCTCTGAGCACGTTGGCCAAGTTACTACAAAAACGCTTGCCCCCAGAAGATCGCAACCACTGGATTGGCCTGAGCATTGAACAGGAGTGCAAGCATCTGCAAGATCTGCTGGCGGAGTTCGAGCGTTTGGACGGGATCCCGGCTCCTCTCCAACTTCAGTCCCTCTCCTTGCCTGACCTGCTGCGGGAGTGGATCCCCATTTATCAAGCCCTGGCGGAAACCCAGGGACACCGCTTTCAGGCCGTTCTGCCCCCTTCGCTGCCCCCTGTACAAGGCGATCCGCGCGCCCTGCGGCAGGTGCTGGATAACCTAATCGACAACGCCTGCAAATATACCCCGCCCCCAGGTCAGATTTGGCTGAAGGTGGAGTTGGTTGAGGATTGCTCACCTGACTCGCAGCGGTCAGTAGCCATCGCCGTCTGTGACAATGGCCCCGGCATCCACCCCGAGAACCTGGAGCGGATCTTTGACCCTTTCTTTCGGGCGGATCTTTCTAAGCCAGGACAGGGGCTGGGGTTGGCCATTAGCCGCGACTTGGCCACCCAGATGGGAGGAGACCTTCGCGTGGACAGCTCCCCCCAAGGCTCTTGTTTTCGCCTCAGATTGCCCACGGCCCAGTAGAGCTTGAAAATGTGAGCAAGGGTGTTTCTCCCAGCCAAAATCTTGAAAGCCATCCAGGAGCTGCCCAATGGCCCCCTCCGCTCAAGCCAAACCCGAACCTGCCTTGGCCCGCATCTTGTTGGTAGATGACGAGCCAGGTCTGCGGGAGGCAGTGCAAGCCTACCTAGAAGACAGCGGCTTTGAGGTGATCCCGGCTGCCAACGCCCAGCAGGCTCTGCAGCTTCTCGGCACGGCCCAACCGCAACTGATCATCTCCGACATCATGATGCCGGGCATGGACGGCTACCAATTTTTGGCGCAAGTGCGAAAACTCGAGCCCTACAGCCATCTGCCGGTGGTGTTCCTCACCGCCAAAGGCATGACTGCCGACCGCATCCAGGGCTACCGGGCCGGCGTCGATGCCTACTTGCCCAAGCCCTTCGATCCGGAAGAGCTGGTGGCCATTGTCTCCAATCTCATCGAGCGCTCGCGCGCGGCTAGCCCCTCGGAAGTGGTGGCCCGCGAGCTGGCCTCGATTCGCGCCCTGCTGTCGGAGCGAACTCTCCCCCCAACCAGTCCCTCTCAGCCCCTCACCCCAACTCCTTTGCCCCCACCGATTAAGGTGGAGCTGACGCCGCGGGAACAGCAGGTGTTGGAGAAGGTGGCAGAAGGTCTGATGAACAAAGAAATTGCCAAACAACTGCAAACCAGCGTGCGCAACGTGGAAAAATACGTCACCCGCCTCCTCAACAAGACGGGCACCAGCAGCCGCACCGAGCTGGTGCGCTACGCCCTCACCTACGGCCTGATCCGGTTGTAGCCCTCACCCCCGATCCCTCTCCCTCTGGGAGAGGGGAGAAGGGGCTTACGGCTGTGGCTTGGGCGGAACGGTAACCAGCAGCTCCAGCCCAAAGGCGTGCTCCCCGGCGGGGTAGCTGGTGATCCCCACCCCATCGATGCGGGTCAGCAGCTCGCGGGCTTCCGGCTCTACGCTGGCCAGCCCACCCGGCAAGGCGGCTTCCAGCACCGTGCGGAGGCCTCGCCAATTCAGCAAAAAGTAGCCGTAGTTGGGCTTGGGCAACTGGTTGTAGAGGGTTTTCAGCGGCTCGGTTTGAGGAAGCAGATTGCCCTGGCGCTGGGCAAGGCTTTGCAGCGCCGCCGTGCTGGTGGTAACCATCAGGTAGTTGCCTTCCCAGGCACGGGTTAGAAGCGGACGGTTAAACAAGGGATCCGCCCAGGTTACCTGGCCATCGGCTTCCGTTACTCGCGCGCCCGACTCCTGAGCCAGCCGATCCAACTGGGCCAGGGCCGCGTTGGCTTTGTCTTTTTGGCTGCTCTCGATGATCAAAGCCGCCCCCATGCCTTGCAAGAGGGGGTGGGCCTGGGCATCGGGCGCCACCAGCAAGGCCATCTCCCCATCCAGCCAAGCCATCAGGTCTCGATCCAGATCCAGGCGGGTGTTGGTGCGGAACTCGGCCCGCAGTTCATCCAGGGACTCTTTGGCCTGGGGATCCTCTTCCAGCTCCGACACAACCGCCTGCCAGCGTTGGGCAACCTGCTGGGTGGTGATCACCGCCAGGGCACTGCCGGGCAGCCGCTGGATCAGCTCGCCCCGGGCAGTCTGCCACTTGCCCAGCAGCGGGGTTTGGGGATCCAGTTGGGTGAGTAGGCGCATCTGCAGGCCCTGCTCCCGCCAGTGGGCAGCCATAGCCAAAGAGCGCAGCGGCTGCAGGGATCCCAGCTCTGCCGGATCCCAGTCCCGCGTCCAATCTCGGAAAGACTCGGGATCCTCCTGCAAAGCCTGGAAGTTGAAGTAGGCAAAAGCCAAGGTGCCCGGCTTCTGGTAGAGATCGCCCACGGCAGTGCGGAAGCCTTCGGCGCGGCTAATGGGCTCCGCCTGGCCGCGATAGACAGCAATTGCCTGCTCCATCACCTTGGGATCGTTGGCCAGGGCCACGAAACGGCTGCCAAACTCAGCCGTCACCCACCGTTCGCCCGGCTCCCCATTGGTTTGCACGTAGAGAGTCACCCCTTGCTCCTGGCGCTGCTCGAAGTTGGCCCCTTCCGCCTCTGCCTGTTGCCGCACTTGGGCCAGGAATTGCCTGGACAGATCGGCGTTGCGGGTGCTGGCTCCAAAGAGGATCCCAGGCATCGGTTCCGCAGCCCCCGGCACCAGGTTGGGGATCACCACCGCCAGCGTGAATTGATCCCCGGCCCAGGTCTGGATCTCCTCGCGGGAGAACTCCTGGCCGGTGCTGGCCCAAGCTTCTGCCGTCCAGCTCTCCCAACGGGCCAAAAGGTCAGGGTGGGTACGCAGCGCCTCTTCTGGTTTGGTGGAAAAGGCCAACACTAGGGGTGCCGATTGGGGAACCAGCGCCGTCTCCGGCAGAACATCGCCGGGCAACTGCACCTGGGGTGCCCTGAGCTGACAGGAGCCCAAAAGCCAAGAGCCCCCCACCGCCATCAATGTCAGGGAGAACGGACGGGGGCGACGATAAAGTTGGGCCTGCATACCACACCTGCAACGAGCCGTCCTCTTGAGCATAAGCGATAAACTCGAAGGCTGTCTGTGATCCCAGGCCCGCCCACCAAAATATGTAGAAATTGTTACTTGAAATGCCTACCGGGATCGGGCGCGCGCGACCAGCCCATCCACATATTTGTTCCAGCGCAGACCCCGATGGGCCGGGATCCAGGCCACCCGCACCTGCGGGCACTGCCGTTTCAGTTGATACAGCTCTTGCACCAAGTCCAGGTTTTCCACCGGCCCCGTGCGCCGCCGCCACCCCTGCGCTGCCCAGCGCTCCATCCAATCGTTGTAGGTCTGCACACAGAGATGGGAGTCGCTGTAGATGGTGTCCATGCGGTTGTCCTGGGTATCGCGGCAGTATTGCAAGGCCCGAATGAGGCCGGTCAATTCCATGCGGTTGTTGGTGCTGGCGGGATCCCCTCCCCAAAACTCTTCCACAATCTGGTCATCCTCAACCACCACCACCGCCCATCCCCCTGGCCCCGGATTGGGGGAACAGCCCCCGTCAGTGAAGATGCCGCTGTGGGGGCAAGCAACCGGACGGCTAGGGCGCGCTCCTCCACGGTTGTGAATCCGTGAGACTTGGGCCATCATTCAGGATCCCTGCTCGACAACAGACACTCGATCTTAACCCCCCCCAGGCCTGTCAGCGCCACTACTTAGTAGATATTTAGTGGAAACAGCGTCAGCGAAGCCTTATTTCACACCATCAGCAGCATAAGCCCCGTTAGGGTATAGAGATAGGGAACTCCTGCCAAAACAGCGCAAACAAAAACCCCCAGAAAACCTGGGGGAGGAGTGGTGTGTTGAGGTGATGAATACTCGCATGATATCCCCCCAATTCAGCGAGTAGGCCAACTCGGCGAGAGATCTCTGCGTTTTTTTGCAGAAATCATTGCAGATGCTGGAAAGCATCAGACACTAGAAGCCAGCGCACCAGAACAGAGCTTATTTTCATCTTGATCAGGTATAGTGCTTAGTTTTGGAAAAATATCTAATTAAGCACTAGGGGTAGAGAGGTCTGATAATGATTTTTTTAGGTGCCCGCCGCTGACACTAGGGGTTGTGTCAAGCCCAAATGAGCATAGAGACGAGAAAAGTCAAAATTTGCTGACATTAGCTCCTGGATGCAGCGGACTTTCACCTCCTCATGGAGGCGAATTTGGCCAAAAACCCGTTCGATGCGGTTAATGGTGGTGAAAGTGTCCAGATCCACCGAGAGGATCGGCACTTCCAGCTCTTCTGCTCGAGATTGAATGCGGGGATCCAGAGGCAGCTTGCCGGTCAAGATCAGGCAGAGGGTGGAAGTTTCCAGGGCGGCCAGTTGAATATCGGTGCGGTCTCCGCCGGTGATCACCGCCTTGTGCTCCAGCTTGCGGAAGTACTTCAAGGCCGAGTTGACGTTCATCGCCCCCACGGCGATGTTTTCTACCATCAAATCCAGGCGATCTGGGCAGCAGAGCACCTCGGCCTCCAGTTGCCGCGCCAGCTCGCCGACGCTGATGCTGCGCAAAATGCGGTGGGAGGGCAAAATGCCCAAAACCGGGATCCCTTTCGCCTCCAGGAAGGGTCGAACGGTGGTCTTGGTGGGCTCCATCTGGTCGGGCGGCACATCGTTGAGCAGCACGCCGGCCAAATGGGATCCCAGTTGGCGGTGGGCAAAGAGAAGAGAATCGACCGCCAAAGGGGAGTGGTAGCGGTTGATCAGCAGTACCTGAGCATCCAGGGCTTGGGCCATTTTGGCCAAGGAGAGGCCAAACAACTCTCCCTCGTAGAGATCGGCGGGGCCCTCTAGCAGGATCAAATCCGCAGCGGATCCCTCGGCAAACTCCAGCAGAGGGGCAACGGAGCAGGCGGGGGCCAGCTTCTCCAGCGACTGCTGGATGTGAGCCAGCAACGCCTCTTCGTTGAGCTGGAGAAGCATGGGAGGCATCTGAGTCAGCCGCAGCGTCTCCGCTACAAAGCGCATATCCGGATCCATCCCTTCCGGGGAGCCATCCTCTCTAGCCCACGATCCAATCGGCTTGCTGTAGGTAACTTGCACCCCCTGCCGCTGCAAATGCTTGGCCAAACCCAAGATGGCTGCCGACTTGCCGCTGAAGGGCTCAGTAGAACCGATGAGAAGGAACTTGGACACGGATGGCTCCTGGCAACGCGAGAGACAGAGAACTCCGATACCCAGTCTAACGAAGACTGCCTTAGCTAACCGATTAGGATCGACTCTTCAGGGTAGGTCACCAACGGGCGGGGCTGCTGTTGGGCCAAAGCCAAGACGATGGTCAGTGCCCCCAAGCGGCCCCAGAACATCACCAAAACGATGATCAGTTGGCCAAACAAGTTCAGCTCCCCGGTAAACCCCGTCGAGAGACCGCAGGTGGCAAAAGCGGAGATCACTTCAAACAACACCGGATCCAGCCTGCTGTTGCCGTGGGAAATCAAGATCAGCCAGGCCGCCAACAGCACCACAAACAGAGAAACCGTCAGCACCGCCGCCGCCTTGCGCACCATCGAGGGATCCAAACTGCGCCCGGCAATCTGGGCGCTGGGCAGGCCGCGGGCATAGCCCCACAGGGCCAGCACCAACACCGCCAAGGTTCCGGTGGTGATGCCACCCCCCATAGAAGCCGGAGCTGCCCCGATAAACATGAGAGCCATCAGCAACAACCGACTTGCCGGGGTCAAATCCTCAATGGGGATCCCGGCGAACCCGGCGGTACGAGCCGAAACCGATTGAAAAAACGTCAGGCCCAAGCGGCGGGGCCAGTTCAGCTCCCGCAGGGATCCCTCGGGCAAACTCTCGGCCAAGAACATCCCCAAGCCGCCTGTGCAGAGCAAGACCACTACCACAACTAGAGTGATGCGGGTGTGCAGAGAGGGACGGTGGCCCCGCGGCCAAGTTAACAAATCCGACAAAACCGGGATGCCCAAGCCGCCGATAAAAATCAGAGCGCCCAAGATCGCCAGCGACAGGCCATCCGTAGGGATCCCCTCCTGCCCAAATAGGTCGAACCCCGCATTACAGAAAGCTGACACGGCGTGAAAAATGGCCAGAAAAACCGCCCGACCTGGCCCGTAGAGATCCCGCCAATGCACCCAGAGCAGCAGGGCCCCTCCCAGCTCGATCAGGGTGACCCCGATCAACACCCGCCGCGTCAATTCCAGAATGGCCCCCGGATCGATCAGGCCCAGCGAATTGCACAGCGCCAAGCGGTTGAGCAGGGAGATGCGCCGCCCGATCAGTTGGAACACCACCACCGCCAGCACCATGAAGCCTACCCCGCCAATTTGGATCAACAGCAGCAAGACGATCTGGCCAAGCAGAGTGAGATCCTCCGCCGCCACAATCGTCGAGAGCCCCGTTACGCTCAGGGCGGACATGGCCGTGAATAGCGCCTCATTCCAGCTCAAGGGATCTCCGCGCCCGATCCCCGGCAGCATCAGCAGCAAAGTTCCCACCACCGCCAGCAGGCCCAACCCTGCGACCAGGCGCAGAGGCGGCGGCAGCGGGCGACGCCTGTCCCCAAAAACGAGCCGATGCAAGCGGTTGGCCGGGATCCAAGAGGACTGAGGCAGCATCAGGCGAGGGCTTCCCGCAGCTCGGGCAGACCCCCAGCCCCCAGCCCCCTCGGGTTGCGACGGCGGGACACAACCCTCTCTCATCGGATCCCCCCTTACATCTCGTTCAGCCGCGAGATATTGGTATTGGCCCCCAGCACCACCAGCAGATCTCCCTTCTCCAACAGGTAGTCTGCTGGCGGTGAGACCACCAACGATTGTTTTCGCTTCACCACCAAGACCGTGATGCCAAAGCGGCGACGCAAGTCTGACTCCGCCAGCGTATGGCCCACCAACGCCTCCGGCACCTCCAGCTCGGTAATGCCGTAGCCCGGCTCCAGCTCCAGTTGATCCAGGATCCCTGGTGCCGTCAACACCTGAGCCAGACGCCGGCCCGCCTCCTGCTCCGGCAACACCACCCGATCGGCGCCCACCCGCAAGAGAATCGAGCGCTGCCGCTCCGTCGAAGCCTTGCAAACCACGTTGCGCACCCCTAAGCTCTTGAGGGCCACCGTCGTCAGCAAATTGCTCTCGAAATCGCTGCCGATGGCCACCACCACCGTGTCGAAGGAGAGAATATCCACCGCTCGCAGCGCATCCTCATCGCTGGAATCCAGAGCCACCACCTGCGTCAGTTGATCCGCCAGACGCTGCACGATCTCCCGGCTGCGGTCGATCCCCAAAACATTGTGCCCCCGCTCCATCAGCGTGAGGGCCAAACTCGTGCCGAAGCGTCCCAGACCGATCACCGCATACTCGCGATCCGCTCGCCCCATGCGCCCCCTTGCCCTTTACTTCAAAACCAAACACCAATCATAGGCTGACGCAGCAGGGATCGGGCAGGGCTGAGATCCTAGGCAGACTCAGGCTTGGGCAGGGTGGAAGGGTGAGGGATCAGCTCGTGCGTGGAACGGCGCTCCACCATCTCGGCGGTGATGCGGATGTACTTTAGGTCACGGCGGGAGGGCGCCTCGTACATTACATCCAGCATTAGCTCCTCCACAATGGCCCGCAACGCCCGCGCCCCCGTTTTGCGACGGTAGGCTTCCTTGGCAATGGCAGAAATGGCAGCCGGCTCGAACTCCAGCTCCACCCCGTCCATGCGCAACAGCTTTTGCGCCTGTTTGAGAATGGCATTCTTAGGCTGCGTCAAGATGGCCTCCAGCGCCTTCTCATCCAGCGGATCCAAAGTGGCCACCACCGGAATTCGTCCCGTGAATTCGGGGATCATGCCGTACTTGATCAAATCCTCCGGCTCCAAAGCCTTGAGGGCGTTGGCCATGCGCTGCTCACGGGTAACTGCTAGCTGCTCCCCTGGCTTGATAAAGCCCATCGACTTTTTGCCGATGCGCTGCTCGATTACCTTCTCTAGGCCGACAAAAGCGCCCCCGCAGATAAAGAGGATATTCGAAGTATCGATTTGAATGCAGTCTTGGTAGGGGTGCTTGCGTCCGCCTTGGGGGGGCACGTTGGCGATGGTGCCTTCCAGCATCTTCAGCAAAGCCTGCTGCACCCCTTCGCCGGAAACGTCGCGGGTAATGGAGGGGTTTTCGCTCTTGCGGGCAATTTTGTCGATTTCGTCGATGTAGATGATGCCGCGCTGGGCTGCTTCCACATCCATGTCCGCCACCTGCAGCAGGCGCAACAGGATGTTTTCCACATCTTCGCCGACGTAGCCGGCTTCGGTGAGGGTGGTGGCATCGGCAACAGCAAAGGGCACATCCAACATGCGGGCCAGGGTTTCGGCCAGCAGGGTTTTGCCGGAGCCGGTGGGGCCGATGATCAAGATGTTGGACTTTTGCAGCTCCACCTCATCCAGCTCCGCAGCTCCGAGGCTGCTGGGGTTGGCCTTGGCCGCTAGGCGCTTGTAGTGGTTGTACACCGCCACCGACAAGACTTTCTTGGCCTTCTCTTGGCCGATCACATATTGGTCAAGATAACGCATGATCTCGCGCGGCTTAGGCAACTGCGCCAGAGAAGGCAGGCTGCGAAAAGATTTCTTGGTGGTTTCGCGACGACTGGGGGCAGGGGCAGTGGCAGCAGTAGCAGGAGGGTTGCCGTCGTAGAGCTCCTCATCCAAAATTTCGTTGCAGAGCTCCACACACTCGTCACAAATGTAGACCCCCGGCCCTGCAATCAACTTACGCACTTGATCCTGGGACTTATTGCAGAAGGAGCACCTTAAGTGGGAGTCATATTTGGCCATGGGATCCTCGTTGCTGCTTGTTCTTGGCTATCCTATCCGGCAAAAGCCAGAGGAAGACTGGACATTCAAACAAATCAAAGTGTGGGGCAAATCGGCTATGAGAGTGTAGGAATGCCGAGGCGGGTGGAACTCACTGGTCTATCAGTCTAGCATCTCCGCTGGGCTTGTTCCCAGGCGAAGTGCTCAGAGATTCTTGTGAGATAACTGTGACCCCCCTAGACAGGTCTACAGAAAAACCGCCCGACTGAACGCCGAGCGGCAGATGGTGTGAGGAGTGAACGGAAACATGCGTCTCCGCTGATCCCATCATAGTAGAACTTACCCGGCCCTGGCAAAGATGGCTATCGAAGGCCAAGGGATCTTTCAGTTAAGTTGGATGCTTTCGGGGGGGTGTGACGGCCTTTGTTGGCAACCAAAAAGGGGAAGGAACTGTCCGTGTTTCGTTCGCTTCCCCCCTATTGGCGTCCACTCCTCACTAGAGTTGAATCATAAATCATCCCTGCCGTTAGAACAACCCACTTTCCCCAAGTTTTCTGGGGATCTACCCCTGTCAAGGCTGCGGATCACCGGATTCCAGGGCCAACAGCTCCGCTTCGCTCAGCAGGGGGATCCCCAATTCTTGCGCCTGCTTGAGCTTGGAGCCGGGATCCGACCCCACCACCACATAGTCGGTTTGGCGGCTGACGCTGGCGGTCACTTTGCCGCCGCGGCTCTCAATCCAAGCCTTGGCCTGCTGGCGGGAGAGGGTGGGCAAGGTGCCAGTGATTACAAACTTCTTCCCGGCCAGCACCTGGGAAACAGCAGGGGCCTTCTGCTGGGGCAGGGCAGGGATCCCCAGCTCCCCCAGCTCCTGCAACAACTTCTGGTGGGCGGGATCGGCAAACCAGGCCACCACCGCCTCGGCAATTTCCGCCCCTATCCCGTAGATCTGGGCGATGTCTTCAGCCCTGGCCTGGGCTAAGAGTTCTGGGGCGGGGAAATGCTGGGCCAAAGTCTGGGCGGTCACCACCCCCACATGGGGGATCCCCAATCCATATAGCACCCGCTCCCAGGGCTGTTGGCGGGAGCGCTGAATGGCCTGCACCAGCTTCTGGCTGGAACGGGATCCCATCCCTGCCAAACTCTCCAACTGTTCCGGGGCGAGGCGGTAGAGGTCGGCCACGGTGCGCACCCCCAGCTTTTCCACCAACTGGGCTACCCGCTTTTCCCCTAAGCCCTCGATATCCAAAGCGTCGCGGCTGGCCCAGTGCTGCAGTTCCCCCCTGATCTTGGCCGGGCAGTCTGGGTTGGGGCAGCGGGTTATCGCCTCGCCGGCAGGGCGAACCAGGGGGGTGTGGCATTCGGGGCAGTGGCTGGGCAGGCGGTAGGGAACAGCGTCGGGGGGGCGCAACTCTTTGAGGATCCCCACCACCTCGGGGATGATCTCCCCGGCTTTGCGCACGATGGCCGTGTCGCCGATGTGCACATCCAGCTCCTCGAGGCGATCGGCATTGTGCAGGCTGGCGCGGCTGACGGTGGTGCCGGCCAGAAGCACGGGCTCCAGCTCTGCCACCGGGGTGACGGCGCCGGTACGTCCTACGCTGGCAAAAATGGCGCGGATGCGGGTGGGAACTTCTTGGGCAGGGTATTTGAGGGCAATGGCCCAGCGGGGAAATTTTTGTGTAAAGCCGGCCTCCTCTTGCAGCCGCAAGGAGTTGAGCTTCACCACCACGCCGTCGCAGGCGTAGGGGAGCTGGGCACCCCGCCACCGCTCGTAAAATTGGATCACCTCCTGCAAGCCCCGGCACACCTGGGACAGAGGATTGACGGGCAATCCCAGCTCCTTGAGCCGCTGCAGGCACTGCCACTGGGTTTGCGGGGGATCCCCGCTCGGCCAGCCTTCTGGCCAGTGGAGGGCATAGGCAAAAAAGCTGAGCTTGCGGGCGGCGACAACGCGGCTATCCAATTGGCGCAGGGTGCCGGCGGCGCAGTTGCGCGGGTTGGCAAAGGGGGGATCCCCAGCGGAGCGGCGTTCTTGGTTGATGCGCTCGAACTCAGCCAGGGCCAGATAGACTTCCCCCCGCACCTCCAAAACGGGAGGCGGATCTGCCGTCGCCAGCCGCAGGGGAATGGAACGAATGGCGCGCACGTTGGGGGTGATGTCCTCTCCGGCCTGACCGTCCCCCCGGGTAGCGCCCCGCTCCAAAAGACCATCGAGGTAGGTCAGGGCCAAGGCGGCGCCATCGATCTTCAGCTCACAGACGTATTCCAGCTCCTCCTCTGTCTCGCTGTCGCGGCCCAAAACTCGCAGCAGGCGCTCTTGCCACTCCTCTAGCTCTTCTGGGTTGAAAGCATTTTCCAAGCTGTGGAGGGGGATGCGGTGGAAGACAGTAGGAAAATGCTCTGCAGGTTTTTCTCCCACCCGCTGGGTAGGGCTGTCGGGGGTGACCAGTTCGGGGTAAGCCCGCTCCAGCTCTTGCAGCTCCCGGTAGAGGCGGTCGTAAACGCTGTCTTCCAGGATGGGGGCATCGTGGACGTAGTAGGCGATGCTGGCCTTCTGCAGCAGGGCGCGCAGCTCGCGGGCGCGCTCTTCCAGTCTGGGATCCATACCGTTTGGGTGAGCAAGATCTACCCCCAGGTTAGGGCTCCTGGGGAGCAAATAAGTAGGAGCCAATATTCTCCAAGCTGGGAGGATGCACGAAGGGGATGATCAAGATGGCCTGTTGGGAGAATCGCCGGGGGAGCTGGGCCAGAAGGGCTTGGTGGCGGCGGCGGAGGGCCTCTCCCAAGGGGGTGGAGTCCTCTAGCCAAACCCGATTGAGAACGGCGTAGGGATGGGGGATCCCCAGGGCATCCAACTCCGCCAAAAGACGCTCGGTTTCGGCCAGAACTGCCTGTTCGGGGTTGAAGACGGGGACAAAGCTAACAAACTGGGGATCCCGCAGCCGCCGCTGGAGCTGGCGCACCTGGGCCAAGAGATCCCGCAGCCGCTGCGCCCATTCCGGCCGGCCCACCACGTCGCGGTACTTTAGCCACAGCTTCAGGGCCAGGCTCACCCAGCCTTCTAGGGCCTGCGGCATCTGCAAAAAGCGCAGGAGATGGCCGGTGGGGGCGGTATCCACCACCACCAGGTTGAACTGGCCGCTGGCTTCTTGTTCCAGCACCGTCAGCAGGGCCATCACCTCGTCCAGACCGGGAGGGGGCATCTGCAAAAGCTGCCGCCAAGCCTGGGGGTCGTACTGGACTTCCACCCCTGCCGTCCCCTCGCCTGCCAAAATGGCCGCCACCTCCTCCAGGTAGTCTTGGCGGAAGCGCTCCAGCACTGCCGCCGCCTCGATCTCCTGGCCCAGCAGGTTGGGCAAGAGCGGCAGCGGCTCCTGACCCAGCTTCGTCTGAAACAGATCCCCCAGTGAGTGGGCCGGGTCGATGGAGACCAGTAAGAGCCGCTGGTCGGGATGGCGCTGGGCCAGGTTCCAGGCTAGGGCCCCGGCCACCGTGGTCTTGCCCACCCCACCCTTGCCCCCCACCAGCACAAGGCGGATCCCTTGGGCCAAAAAATCTGGAAGGCCCAAAGCCTGGCTCTGCCCAGAAGCAATCCCAAGGACTTCGTCCCGCTGCGGCGAAGGGGAGAGTTCCCCCGGGGCGGGGATCCCTGCCAACTGCGGCAGCACCTCTGGCAAGGGGCGAAGCTGCTGCACCAGCTTGTCCAGGGCCGTCGGCCCAATCGGCTCCTCCAGTTGATAGGGACAAACCCAGATGGGATAGCCAGGCAGCTCCTCTTGAAGCGTTTTTAGCCAGCGCCACTGCTCCTGCTGGCGGGCCAGGTAGAGAGGCGAGGGGCGGCTGGGGGTTGCTTCCGCTTTTTCCCCTGCGGCCGCCAACGTCCCTAGCAGCACCTGGTTGACCAGAAGACCCCCCACAGGCACACGGCGGCTTTGCAGTTGTTGACAGAAGCGGCGGGTCTCCGCCACGCTCAACGGCTCCGGGATCAGCACCAGCCAAGCAGAGGTGCTCTCCGGGTCGGTGAGGCGGGCTTTGCCTCCCTCCAGCTCACTTTGTAGCCGGGTCAAAAAGGCATCGGCCTCATCCGGTCGATAGGTGCCCGTCAGGGATTGGACAACCTCGCGGTGCTTGGCCTGGAAGGTGGCAAACACCGCCAGCAGATTATCCAAAAAGTCGGGCAACTCCAACAGCCGCAGGGTGTGGCCGGTGGGGGCCGTGTCCAGGATGACTGTGTCCACCTCTTGGCCTGCCAGCAGGCGGTTGACCTCGAGGATGGCCATCAGCTCGTCTACCCCCGGCCAGTCCAGATCCCAAAGGGGCAACAGATCCTCTCGCCCCAGCCAACTGCCCCGCTCGGCAATGAGCTCCAGAGCAGGGCCGTAGGTCTGCTTGAAAGACTGCAGCAGCACCTCGGCCTGGAGAGCCCGCACCTGCAAGTTGGGCCGTTCGCGCAAGCGGTGCGGAGCACTTTCCGGCAGGGGTTGGGGGGTGTCGGCCACCGGGATCCCCAGCACATCCCCCAGGGAGTGGGCCGGATCGGTGGATAGCAACAGCAGACGGCGCTCTGGTTGCCTCTGGGCTAGGTGACGGGCCAGGGCACAGGCCAGGGTGGTCTTGCCCACACCCCCCTTGCCGCTCAACAGCAGCAAGCGGCAGGAAGCCGATCGCGTCAGCGGGACGTAGTCCACGAGCCGGTCAAAAGGGGAGTTGTCGAGCTGAGCGGGCTGCAAAGGGATCCCTCGCGCGCAGGTCACCCCTATTCTGGCCTGGATCTCCCTTGGGGATACCCCAGCCCGCTGAGGTGGGCTCTCGCCAACTCCAGTCGGCGGCGTCCTCTGTCCCAGGCCAGCAGCGCGTGGATCCCAAGCCAAAAGCCCGTCCACAGCCAGTTGTGCAACCAGATCTTGCCCAAGATGGGCAGGGTCAGGCCCTCTGTTCCGCCCAGCACCAGGCCGGCTGCCAAGATCAGCCCTTCAAAAGCAAGGAACCCTAGGATCAGCATGACCAGGATCCAAAGGTAATTGCGCAGCCATTGCCGAGGTTGGACAGGGTGGGGCTGGAAAAAGAGCGGGCGATAGCTGGCCAGCCACGCCACCCCCACCGTGCCGATCCCCAAGACCAACCCCCAAGCCAAAGAATCAGGGGTACGGGGATAGTTGTGCCAGGTGTAGCCAAAGATTTGGTTGGCCAGCCAAATCATCGAAGCGCTGACGATTGCCCTTTGGCGAGTTAACGTGGTGCCCGTGACGATGCCAACAGTTACAAAAGGCAGTGTACAGGTATAGGCAATGTTGCTAAGGCAGCCGATGGTGGTCAATAGGCTGGGCCAAAATCGACCTTGGGCTAGATCGCGGATGGCTTGGATCCAAATGACTTCCGGGATCCCGCGGCGGGTTTTGGGGATGGACTGGACAAGAGCTTGTAGGCTGACCATAGGCTAATCCCCAGGAAAAAGGTGAGCTTTTAAGGGACACTTGTTCAGCAGGTGCTCCTGGACAATTTGCCGCGCTACTGGGGGTGTGACTTGCTTGTACCAGGTGCGGTCACCAGAGTAGAAAACCACCGGCCCTTGTTGGCAGACTTCTAGGCATCCTGAGGTGATAACCGGAACATCCAGATTGGCCTCGCGCAGGGCCGATTGCAAAGCTTCCACCACCGGCTGATAGTGGCGAGAAGGATAGCAGCGGCTGGAACGGCAAACCGCCAAATAGGGCCGCTGGAGAGGGTTATCTGCGTAAGGGATCCGCTCTTTTCCCTCGACGTAAATGGCTCGCAGGCGTTCATAAAGGGAAAGCTGCTGATAGTCGGCTTTGCCTTCGGGCAGGTAGTCTTCTCCTGGCCCCAAAAAGGGACTGGGCAAAAAGATCTGCAGCAGCGATTCCTCTGCCCCGTTCCAAAACTGGATCCCCCATTGGCGAGGCTGGCCCTGCGGATTGAGGCGGCGATAGAGGGCGGCGCGGCCGACCAATCTTTTGCGGCGCAGCTCAGGAGGAGTTCTGCGGTAGGGGCCGCCCTGGTGTTCCTCCAAACACAGATGCAAATGCCAAGTTTCCGTGGCCACGGTCAAGTAGCCGTCGTAGAGCACACAGAGAGTAGGGGGATCCTTAAAGGCCGCTTCCAGGACGCCACCCTCCACCACCTGGCCCACTTGGATCTCGGCCCAGCGCTCCTGAAAGAGCTCATAGAGCAGCGGCCCAAGACAGTCGATGTGAGCCGGGATCCCTTCGTAAACGGTTGTCCAGCCGATGGGGGAAACCTCTTGCCAAGTTTGGTTTAGGGGTGTGACCCAGGGATTGAAAACAGCCATAGGTTGCTCCTATTGGATTGGCGGAATGCGGGCAATCACCCCCTTTTTGATGGGGCGCTCTGCCCAGGGCAGGATCCCATCGGGCTTTGCCAAATACAGCTCCGCCGTTTGCAAGATTGGCTCCACGTCTTTTGGATCGAGATCGCCAAAGACATAGGTCATCTTTCGGGGGGCTGCCAGCGCAACCACACAAGCGTGGCTGCAGCCGCTCATACAGGCAACTGGCTTCAGTTGCAGTTGGGGATTGAGCCTTTGGGATTGCAAGGCAGCTAGGAGCATTTCTCCCTTGCTGATCCCTTCTTTTTGGCCGTTGACCCAGCGAGATCCACAGGTGGTGCAAACCCAAAGGCAATGTTTAGACTCAGCTTGAGCCAAAGTTGTCGATGGAGAAATAGAGGGAAAGTTGGTCGCGCTCACCATAGAGTTGTATCCAAACTCAACTGCAAAGCAGACAATTCCACTAGGGCAGCTTGTTCTAGATAGTTAGCCAAAAACAGCCCGAGAGGATGCTAAAATTGCCCCCGCAAGCTCACCCTCAGCGTGCGGCCAACGCCGGGATAGCCGGGGAAAACTTCATACTGCTCATCCAGCAGGTTGTCGATCCCCAACTCTAGGCTCAGGGCCTCAGTCAACGGGATCCCTCCCCGCAAAGCCACGGTGGTATAGCCTGGCAGGGATTCCGTATTGGAGTTGTTGGTAAAAAAGCTCCCAATGTGATGGACCAAGATCAAGCCGTACCCGCCCTGCTCATAGCGATAGGTTAGGCCTAGGTTGAAGCTATCGGCTCCCACAAAGGCTAGCTGTTTGCCAACTGTGGCCGGGTTAAGTGCAGCGCGGATGATGGGATCATTGAGGGTGTAGTTGGCAAAAAGCGTCCAGTTTTCCCCCAAACGCAAATCCAAAGCCGCTTCCAGGCCGGTGTATTCGACCAGCCCAATATTCTCATAGGTTCCCTGGCGCGGCCCCAGGCTGACAAAGGTGATGCCATCGCGGATGCGGTTGTGGGCAAACGTTAGCCGCAGCAGGCCAAAATCTCCCAGGCTCTGATCCAAGCCAACGTCAAAGCTCTCCCCTCGCTCTGGGCGGAGATTGGGGTTGCCATCCACTTCAAAAAAGCCTCGCAGCCGAAAGAATAATTCCGAGATCAAGGGGGTGCGAAAGCTGCTGGCGTAGTTGGCTCTCAAGGTGGTGCCTTCCGCCACTGTCCAGCGGATCCCCACAGCCGGCGAGGTGGCCGAGCCATTGGCCAAACTGCTGAAGTCCTGGCGCATGCCCAGATCAAGGTGGAAGTTGGGATCCGGGCTGTAATCCAGGCGGGCAAACAGGGCGCCCTGGTTAACCGTATCGTCGTAGTTGATATTGGCAGAACCGTTGGCAAAGGAAAAAGTTGTATTGCGAGCTGAGATGGAGCGATAATCTACCCCCAAAGCTCCCTCTAGGTTTTCGCCGGCTTGCCAAGCATACTGCAGCTGGGATCCCCAGCCATTGCGCAGGATGACGTCGCGGGATCCCTGGCTTTGCGGAGCACTGAAACGGTAGTTGAGATCGTCAAAAAAGACTCTTGCCTGCAGGGATCCTGTTGCCTGAGTCCACAGCCAACTGAGATCCAGCAGCAGATCGTTGGTGTTTTGCTCTGCATCGGGAGAGGGAAATTCCACACTGCTGGGCACACGAAAGGCTTTATTGAGGTAGAGGGCGTTGGCTGTTAGGACTTGGTCTTTGGCCAGTTGCCAGGTAAGCTTGGCCTGCAAGTTGTGGTACTCCACCGCCGAGTTTTCCCGCTTGCCTGACTTGCCCAGCCGCTCAATTGCAAAGGGAAAGTCGTTGTTACTTTTCAGACGGCGATAGCTGAGCACCCAGCCCAGATCCTGGGCTTGGCCCCG
Organism: Synechococcus sp. H55.11; assembly: GCF_047462475.1. Lineage (NCBI taxonomy): Bacteria > Bacillati > Cyanobacteriota > Cyanophyceae > Synechococcales > Synechococcaceae > Synechococcus > Synechococcus sp. H55.11. The sequence continues at coordinate 25,406 of NZ_JANSJI010000363.1, read as the reverse complement.
ACTTTGGATCCCTTGCTCATTGAGGCCGTAGCTGCCGACCGCCGCTTCCAGCACCGTCTCCGTTTCTGGCTGTGGCTCCACCGTAACGATGTTGATCACGCCGCCAACAGCATCCGAGCCATACAGAGTAGAGCCGCCACCGGGAGAGACTTCAATTCGCTCGACAATATCTGTGGTGAGTTGAGAGAGGTCAAACCCGCCAAAGAAGCCCAGATCGTTGAGGGGGCGGCCGTCCAAGAGCACCAACACCTGCGCCGTTCGCGCCCCTCGCATGAATTGAGAGCTAAGAGCTCCCAACTGAGTTCCCGCTGTGCCATCGCTGAGGATCCCAGGCAGATAGCGCAGGGCTTCTTGCACCGTCCTTGCCCCTTGCTCGCGCATCTGCTGGCGGGTGATGACATAGACTGGGCGCGAAGAGTCCCGCAGCAAGCCAGGGCGGCGAAACGGTGTGGTGACGGGTTGATTGAAAATCTCGGCACTAAGACTGGTGTCCAAGACCGCTTGCGCCCAGGCTGGGATCCCCAAACTCCAGCTCCCCAGCCCAAGGCTGAGACATACAACAATTACTTTCATCCGGTTTCTCCTGCTTCCGTGCGACGCGGAAGAGCTAAGCTGTGAGCCAAAGCCGCAGGCGGGCATCCTGACTGAGGGCCTTAGCCCATCACAGTTGCGGCACAGCGCCGGATTTGCACCGGACTTTCCCCATTGCTTGCCCTGGCTGATCCCCAGAGCAACCTGACGGCACGGCTTTCTCCGCAGTCCTTTTGGAAAAAGCCGTGCTAGGCATCATACATCCCCTGCTGGGGAGTTCCTATCCTGCCGGGGGGGATCCCTGGGCAGTGATATCAACGGAAGATCATCTCCGCCACTGCGTCAAAGCCGGCGTCCAACAGGCGATCCAGGACTGACTGGGCCTGGCTGCGGCTGTCGTAGAGGCCGGCCTGCAGCATCGTCCTGCCGTTGAACACGGTCTCCACCGCTTCGGGGACGAGCTGCCGCAGCCGCTGCAAGTCGTCGCTGCCCTTGGGGGTTACCAAGACGCGAAACTGGGTTGCCGCTCGCGTCAGCGGGACGGAGTCCTTGTCGGCAGCCTGAGCAGGAGGAGCTGGGGCCGAGCTTGAGGGTGCAGAGGAGGAGGTAGGAGGGTTTTCTCTGGCTTGGCGGCGGGCCGGCGGCGGCAGCAGGGTGGTGATGTCGGTAAGGGGAGCTGCAGAGGCCTGGCGGACAGGGGCGGCAGGAGCCGGCTCAACCGGCTGGGCAGGCGTGGTAGAGCCATCGGGGGTGAAGGGGACGGCAACAAACTCCTGGGGTTGCGTGCTTGACGGCTGGCTGGGGCCGCTGGGCAAAATACGCCCCCCCGAGCCCGCTGCAGGAGGGGGAAGGGGGGCCGTCGATTGCGGCACCGCCACCACCGGTAGGTTTGTGGAAGTTTCGGCTGGCTTGGCCACCGCCGGCTGGGGATCCCGGCTGGGAGCCGGGGGGGCGCTGGGCAGCGTCAAGCCGCCGGCAACAATGGGTGGTGGGGCGCTGCTGGGCAGGGCAGCAACCGTGGTTTGGCCCGCTAGATCCAGCTCCCCTTTGGTTTTGCCCGCCAGTTGGTTGCCGTTGGCGTTGAGGCGCAGGCCGCGGGTGGCGTTGTGGATGTCGTACTGGCCGTTGCCCTCAAAAATGTTGTTGCCGGGATCCGAGGCCGTGCCCAGATCGGGCTGGGCGGTGGTAATGGCAGTGAGGCCAGTCTCCAAGTTGCGGGCGATGAGATTGTTGCGCAAGATGGGCCGGGCGCTGCCGCCAACCACAATGCCGGTGCGGTTTTGCAGGATGCGGTTGTTGCGCACCATCGGCGCCGAGCGCTGGTCGATGGTGAGGCCAAAGCCGGTCTCTTGGAAGAGGTTGTTGACAATGGTGGGCTGGGAAGTACCCAAGACGGAGATGCCATTGGCCCCATTTTTGTAGAAGCGGTTGCCCTCTATCCAGGGGTTGGAAGCGCCGGCAAGGAAGATCCCGTCGTGGATGCTGCCCACAAAGCTGTTGTTGAGAATGCGGGGGGAAGCCGATTCTATCCAGAGGGCATAGCCGCGCCGACCCTGGTTGCGCAGGGTAACTCCGCGCACCTCTGAGCCGGTCTCGGCCAGCAGAGCAACATTTTGCCGGGCCAGGGTCGGGCTCATGTAGGTGCCGCCGCCATCGATCAGGTAGCCCTCCCCTAGGGTGGACTCGTCCCCGCGCAAGATAAGGCCAGCCTTGAGGCGGATGGGGAAGACTTCGCCGCTTTCTGCGCTGTAGATCCCCGGCAGCAGCTGGATGATGCTGCCCGCTGGCGCCCGTCCAATGGCATGGGTGATGGTCTTGAAGGGGTTGTTGCGGGATCCATCCCCTTGGGTATCGCTGCCGTTGGCGGCATCGACAAAAATGGCCGGGCGGTCGTCCGGCAGCGGTGGCGCCTGGGGCAGGGCCTGCTTCTCCAAAAGGCCAGTGTCCAGGGAAGTTTGCGCCCAACTGGGATCCCTTCCTGCCGCCAGCAGTAAGCTGGTGCTCAACAGCAGAGAGGCGGCCAGTCGTGCCAGGGTTGGGGAACCATGACGCTGCAACCACAAGTCAGGCAGGACTGCTGTAAATTGGTGTTCGCCGGATTTCTGCAGACGGATAAACGATAAGGAAGCGATCATAGGAGTCATCCTCACACCAGGCTGGGCCAGAGAAGGAAGGAGGGTCGAGGCTATCCTACCAAACCCGAGAGGCGGGATCCTGCCCTCTTCCCCAACTCCAAATACGGACTGACGCAGGCTTTTTTTGTAGATCCAACGCTACCCCTAGAGTATACCCTTGCCATGACCGAAGAAGCCCTTGCCCGCGAAGGCTCCTCCCAAGAGTTGCCGCTGGCTTCCCTCTCGTCTGGGCGCCCCCTGCTTAATCTGCTGCTGTTGGGGATCCCGGCAGGGCTGCTGGCGCTGGCGGGGTTGACGGGGCAGCCGGCCCTGGGCTGGGGGGCGGTGCTGGCTTGGCTGGGCTTGGCCGGCTGGTGGGGGCAGCCGCTCTGGGTGCAGATTGGGCGCGATCTCTGGCAGTGGCTAACCACGTGGCCCAGCCTGGGATGGGCGGCAGCAGCCCTCGGCTTGGCCGTGGCAGGAGCAGTGGTCTGGAGTGGGGTTCTCTCAACCCTGCGATCCCTGAGCTGGGAGGCGATTGGGGCTTTGGGGGAGGTGTTCGGCGCTACCGGGCAGATCTTCATCGCTCTCCTGGCCGCCTATATTGCCTGGCGGCAGTACGTTATCTCCCGCGACCTCACCATCCAGCAGAACACCATTACCCAGCAGCAGACCATCGACGCCTACTTCGAGGGCATCTCCAACCTGGTTCTCTCCCCTGATGGGCAGTTGGACGACTGGCCCCTGGAGCGGGCCATCGCTGCCGGGCGCACGGCGGCGCTCCTCAACGGCGTGGATCGCTTCGGCAAAGCCAAGATTCTGCGCTTCCTCTCCACCGCCAACTTGCTCAGCCCCCTGCGCCGCGACGAACACCTGGGCCGGCCCATTTTGGACGGCAAAGGCGGCTACCAGCGGGATCGCCTCAACGGGATCCGCGTGGTTAACCTGGGCACCATGCTGGAAGGGGCCGACCTGCATGGCACCCTGTTGCGGGGGGTGGATTTCAGTGAAGCCAGCCTGGAAAGAGCCAACCTGCAGGATTGCGACCTCAGCCACACCAACCTCTGCGGGGCCAACCTGCGCAATGCCGACCTGCGCGGGGCCGATCTCTACCGCGCCCTCTTGTTTGTGGGATCCCTGCAGACCGCTTCCCCGGCCCAGCCAGGACAAAAGCCCGATTTCAAAACGGGAGCCTATGCCGGCGCCATCGTGGCCGGCGCGGACTTCCGCCGGGTGCGTCGCCTTTCCCCCGAACAAAGAGCCTACCTGGCCACCTGGGGGGCCAAACTGGATCCCGACCCTTCGCCCCCCAATTCCCGCTTGGATCCCGGCGGCAAAAGCGAGCCCTTACCCCCTCCCGCCGAACCGCCAGCCTCCCTACGGCCCTGATCCAGAGCCAATGGCCAGCTCCCCTCTCCCTCTGGGAGAGGGGCCGGGGGTGAGGGAATGCTCCCTCTGGGAGAGGGGCCGGGGGTGAGGGAATGCTCCCTCTGGGAGAGGGATCGGGGGTGAGGGCCTGCCAGCGAACCGTTCACGCTAGCTTGAAATAGCCCTAATCCCTCAACTTTTGCCCATGGCCCGCTTGTTCACCAAGTTCTGGCTGCTGGAGCGCTACCTCTTTGGACAGATGCTCACCCCCCTTTTGGCCGGTATAGCTGGGGGAACCCTGCTGCTTTTGGCGGGCCGGCTCTTTACCCTGGCCGAGCGGCTGGTCGAGGGATCCGTACCGCCCCTGACGGTGTTGCGGCTCTTGATGTTGGATCTGCCGGAGATGGTGGTGCTGGGCATGCCCATCGCTGCTTTTTTTGCCACCATGCTCACCTTGGGCAAGCTGAGCGGCAACAGCGAGATTACCGCCATGCGGGCAGCCGGGATCCCGTTTACGCGCATCTTTCGTCCCCTGTTGCTGGTGGGGCTGCTCATGAGCCTGAGCGCTTTTTTGATCAGCAACGTGCTCTTGCCGGCCAGCAAACGGGAAATCCGCCGCATTGACCAGCAGGCGCTCCTGGCCCAGGCTACAAGCCCGGTGCAATACGACGTCTTTTTCAAGACCGCTCGCGTTGGCGGGACGGAGTCCTTAGACAACCTCTGGTTTTTCATCCGCCAGGTGGATCCGCGGCTAAATACCATGCAGGATGTCACCATCTTGCAGGTGGATCCCTTGCCGGGGGGCAAGTACCAGTTGGCGGAAGTGACGCTGGCGGCCCAGGCGGTGTGGAATGGCCTGGACTGGACCCTCAGCGAAGGAGTGACCCACCGCTACGGCCCCGATGGTCTCAGCCTGGCCGAAGAGCCCTTCGACCGCAAGCCGCTGGCGGTCTCCCAAGATCTGGCCGCCCTGTTGCAGCCGCCAGTTCCCCCCAACGAGCTCAGCCTACCGGAGCTGGCGGAGCGCATCTCCCGCCTGGCCCGCTCCAACCTCAATACCCAGCCCTTGCGCACCGAGTTCCACATGCGCTTTTCCCTGCCCCTGGCCAGCTTTTTTGCCGTGCTGATTTCCCTTCCCCTGGGATCCAGCACCGCTCGCCGTGTGGGCCGCTATGGCGGCGTCGTCTTCGGGATCCTGTTGGTGTTTGCCTACTACGTGGTGCTGAGCGTATCTCGCAGCCTGGGAGAAGCAGGAGCCCTTCCTCCCTGGGCAGCAGCCTGGAGCTTCAACCTCCTCTTCGGCAGCCTTGGCCTGCTGCTGTTGGCCCGCTTCCTGCGCTAGGGATCCCTTCCGGGCGGAGCAACCCCCAACCTAGCCAGGGATCCACCAGATCCCCTCAACAGAATTTCCGTCCCCTTGCGGGGAAAAGGTAGGGATTTTGGCCGGTCTGCGCAGGCCAGGGATCCCATCCCAGCGCCGGTCTGTCTAGACTGGAGAACAGCCCTGTGGGGATCCCTATGCGCATTGGCGTGCCCAAAGAGATCAAAGAGCAGGAGTTTCGCGTCGGCCTGACGCCGGCGGCGGTGCGGGCCTTGACTGAGCAGGGGCACCAGGTGTGGGTGGAGACCCAAGCCGGCCAGGGGGCGGGCTTTAGCGACGAAGACTACCAAAAAGCGGGGGCCAAGCTGGCCGCCACGCCGGAGGAGATCTACCGGCAGCAGTTGGTGGTGAAGGTCAAAGAGCCCCTGCCCGCCGAGTATCCCTTGCTCCATCCGGATCTCATCCTGTTTACCTACTTGCACCTGGCGGCCAGCCGCGAGCTGACCCAGGCCCTGCTGCGTTCGGGGGCCACCTGCCTGGCCTACGAGACGGTGGAGCTGCCCGACGGATCCCTGCCCCTCTTGATGCCCATGAGCATGATTGCCGGGCGGCTGTCGGTGCAATTTGGCGCCCACCACCTCACCCGTCAGCAGGGGGGGCGAGGCGTGTTGCTGGGCGGGATCCCAGGGGTGCCGCCGGGGCGGGTGGTGATCCTGGGCGGGGGCACGGTGGGTACGGAGGCGGCCAAGATGGCCGTCGGGCTGGGGGCGCGGGTGCAGATTCTGGACATCAACCTGCAGCGCCTCAACGAGCTGGAGCTGATCTTCGGGTCGCGGGTGGAGCTGCTCTACAGCACCGCCCAGAGCATCGAGGAGTGCGTCCGCGAGGCCGACCTGGTGGTGGGAGCAGTGTTGGTGCCGGGCAGCCGCGCCCCGGTTTTGGTGAAGGAAGAGCTGGTGGCCCAGATGCGGCCCCGCTCTTTGATCGTGGATGTGGCCGTGGATCAGGGGGGGTGCATCGCCACCACCAAGGTCACCACCCATGCCCAGCCGGTTTACGAAGCCCACGGAGTCTTGCACTACGGGGTTCCCAACATGCCGGGGGCCGTCCCCTGGACTTCGACCCAGGCGCTGGTCAACGCCACCCTCCCCTACGTCCTCAAGTTGGCCAACCTTGGCTTGAGCGCCGCCCTGGAGCAGGATCCGGGCCTGGCCAAGGGGCTCAACATCCGGGGCGGAAAGCTCATCCACCCGGCGGTGCGGGCCACCTTTCCCGACTTGAGCTAGCTTGGGCCAGCTTTCCCGTCGGGATCCCTCCCGCTACTGCCGCCAGGCCAAGAGGTAGCGCTCCAGAGCGGCGAAAAAAGAGTAGAGCAGAACACCCATGAGGCCGAGGGCAACCAAGCCGGCAAAGGCCAAGGGCACATCAAAAGAAGAGCTGGCGGACACAATCAGGTAGCCCAGCCCGCGGTTAGAGGCCACCGTCTCCGCGATCACCGCGCCGACAAAGGCCAGCGAAATGGCCACCTTCAGCGAGGCAAACAGATAGGGCAAGCTGTGGGGAAGCCCCACCTTGAGGAAGATTTCCCAACCGCTGGCCCCCAGGGAGCGCAGCACATCGCGCATTTCTGGCTCCACCGTCTCCAGGCCCACCGCCACATTCACGGCAATGGGGAAAAAGGCCAGCAAAAAAGCTGTAATCACCGCCGGGATCATGCCCAGGCCAAACCAAATCGCCAGCAGCGGCACCAGGGCCACCTTGGGGATGGTATTAAACCCCACCAGCAGTGGGTACAGACACAGATGGGCCAGGCGGGAGCTGCCGATAAGGGATCCCAGCAAGATCCCGCCCACCAAAGCCAGCCCAAAAGCCAGCAGGGTTGAGCTGAGGGTAAACAGCGAGTGCCCCAGGATCACCTCGTCCCACTCCTGCATCGACTGCCAGATCGCGCTGGGCGCAGGCAAAACAAAGCGGGGAACCTGCAACAGCCGCACCCCTGCCTCCCAAAGGCCAAGGGTCAGCAGCAGGGTGACCACCGGCAGGAGCAGCGAGGCCGCTTTCGTCTGGAGAAATCGGTCAAAGGAGTTCTTCATCTGGGTTGCGCGGCGATCTATCGAGAAAACTTTGGTTAGCTGCTGCGCCGTTCGCGTCAGCGGGACGGAGTCCTTATGTGCTTGCGCACTTCCGCAACCAAGTGGTGAAACTCGTCCGTCAGGCAGATCTCCAACGGGCGCGGGCGGGGCAGATCCACCTTGAGGGTAAAGACAATCTCGCTAGGCCGCGACCCCATGACATAAATGGTATCGGAGAGGAAAACCGCCTCCCGCAGATCGTGAGTGATGAGAATAGTCGTGCAGCCGGTGCGCAGCCACAGCCGCTGCAACATCTCCCACATCTCCTCGCGGGTGAAGGCATCCAGGGCGGCAAAGGGCTCATCCAGCAACAACAGCTCCGGCTGGTGGATCAAAGCTCGACAGAGGGCAACCCGCTGCCGCATCCCTCCGGAAAGCTGCCAAGGATAGGCTTTTTGGAAACCATCCAAGCCCACGGCGGCCAACAGCTCCAGCGCCGACTTTTTGTGCTGAGCCAGGTTTTGCCGGAAGGTGCGCTTGTAGGGCTCTACCACTTCCAGAGGCAGCAACACGTTCTGTAAGGTAGTGCGCCAGGGCAGCAGCACCGGATTTTGGAAGGCCATGCCCACCCTCTTGAGGGGGCCGGTGACGGGCTGCAACCGAAAGTAAAGGGTGCCGCCGTGGTTGGTGTTGAGGCCGGCTATCATCTTCAACAGAGACGTCTTGCCGCAGCCGCTCGGCCCCACAATCGAGACAAACTCCGAGTGGGCCACCGAAAAGCTGAGGTCGCGGATGATCGTGACCGGGGATCCCTTGCCGGGGTACTGCAGGGAGACGTGGCGCAGCTCCAGGATAGGCTTGTCCAAGAGCCCAAGAGAGACACTGCTCTGGGCCACCTGCTGCGACTCCAACATCGACTCAACTCCGGTGGTTTTCACGGCCAGCCTCCTTCCCATTACACCAGAGAGGAGAGCAACCAACTGTATTGCCCAATACTCTGCCGGCCAGCGGCGAGGCCGGTTCTTCGGGGCTGTCGCCTACTGGTGCTCGAAGACGTTGCTATATCCCAGCAGATCCAGCTCCACCAAGGTGGGCAGGTGTTGAAAACAGCGCTGCGCCAGCTCCCAGCGCTCCTCCCGCTGCAACATCTGGGCCAACTTGTGGCGCACCGGGATCAAATAGCGGACATCGTTGGCCGCATAGTCCAACTGCTCCGGCGAGAGGGACTGGACAGCTCCCCAGTCGGAGCTTTGGGCGGCTTTGTTTAGCTCCACCCCGCACAGCTCGCTCACCACGTCCTTCAGGCTGTGCTTACTGGTGTAGGTGCGGGCCAGCTTGCTGGCTACCTTGGTGCAAAAGACTGGCCAGGCCTGGATCCCCAGGTGGTAGCGCAGCATGGCCAAGTCAAAACGGGCGTAGTGGAAGATCTTTTCGATGTTGGGATCCGTCAGCAGCCGCGCCAAACGGGGGGCCTGCTTCACGCCGCGGCTGAGCCGCAGCAGCACCACCTCGCCGGCAGCGTTAGCTATTTGCACGACGCAGAGCCTGTCCCGCTGCGGGATCAAGCCCATCGTTTCGGTATCCACGGCCAACTGGGATTCGCCGGCCAATGCCTCCACAACCTCTAGAGCGAGATCTTCATCACAAAGCTGAAAAGGCTGCAGGCCCACGCCGGCTCCCTCAAAAGAATGGTTTGGCTGTAGAACCAAGCAACGGCGGCTTAGGCAAACTACCAGCTCGACTTGACCACGCCCGGCAGCAGGCCGCGGTGGGCCATTTCCCGCAAGCTGTTGCGGCAGAGCCCGAAATCCCGGAAATAGCCGCGGGGACGCCCGGTTTTCCAGCAGCGGTTGCGCAGGCGGGTGGGCGAGCTGGCCCGAGGGAGTTTTTGCAGTTGAGCATGCAGCTCCATGCGGGTGACCTGGTCGATGTTGGGATCGGCCATGGCCGCCTTTAGTTGTTGGCGCTTCTCCCGATATTTTTCGACCAAGCGCTGGCGCTTTTTCTCCCGCTCGATCATGCTCTTTTTAGCCACGGCTCACCTGTTTCTCCCAATTTTTCAGCTTATCCAGAATAGCGAGAAGCCCTCCCCTCAGGCAAGGGGATCCCAGAGCCGGCCATCCTCGCCGCTCCCCTTGCTTGGGCTCCGTAGGATCCCTGAGGCCAGCCTCTTGGCTTGGGGGCAATCTCTTTCTGTAGGCAAGGTTGGTGGTGGGTGATGACCCTTTCCAAAGTGATCTCGTTTGTCGCCGCCAAGTTCAAGGTTTCCCCAGAGCAGATCGAGGCCACCCGCGTGATCCTCCACAAGCCCCCGGCTTTGTTGGCGGTGCTCAAGTCGGCTCCGCCGCTGCCCAAAGAGGTTTTGCAGGATCCCAGCTTGGCCTATATCTATCCGGCCACTTTTATTCAGTGGTCGAAGTGCATGCATGGCCTGGCGGAATGGGATGATGTGCCCGCCCTGAGCTACGCCGACTATGTGGCGCAGATGGAGCTGACCTTCCTGCCGACGGATATTGCTGTCGAGGCCGCCAACAGGGACTAGCGCAGGCGAAAAACCCGTTCTGAGGCCTGGCGGACAAACTCCTTGAGCCAGCCCGCTTTTTGGGTGCTCTCCACCTGGGCCCTGACCACCGCCTGCATCCCCCCTTCCCCCCAGCTTTGGTTGCGCTGGAAATACTCGATGAAGCTTTTGCCGGCAATGCGGGTGAGATAGCCGGCGCTGGCCGCCTGGATGGGGGCTGTCGCCAAAAAACCGACCACGCTCACCTCAGCCACCGTAGCCAGGAGCCCGGTGGTCAGTTGGATCGCCCCTTCCACCAGCCCCAGGCCGGCCAGGGTCTTGGCCAGGGACAGGGCCAGTTCCCGCCCCTGCTGCAGGTTCATCTGGCAGCCGTAGAGGGATCCCAGCTCCACCACCATCTGGGCGTTGATGGCGGCAATGGCCAGCAGATCCAGCGCCGGGATGGGGTTGGCAAAGACCACGCCGGTCACGATCCACTGAAAGCGATCGATCACCTCCTCCGCCTGGCGGCGCAACTGCGCCTGGATGATCCGCTTGGCCTCTTCCCCCAACTGCTGCGATTGCAGCAGGGCATTGTCCAAGGCCAGGGATCCCCCTTCGGCGTAGAGCACCGCCTGGACGCGATCCCGCACCGCCGCCACCTCGGGCTCCGGTTGCCAGGTTTGGGATCCCAGCCGCACGGGGGCCGGGTCAGCAGCAGCCAGCAGCACATCTTCCGGTTGGATCAGGGGGTAAACCCGTTCCCGCAGGCGCTGCAAGAGGAGCTGCCGTTCTTCCGAGGTGTAACGGTCGATTTTGTTGAGCACCAGCAGAGCCCGCTTGCCCAGGGCGATCAACCGGCGCAAGGGATCCACCTCCGACTGGCGCAGATCCCCATCCACCACCACCAACAGCAGCTCGGCGGCCTGGGCCTGCGCCTGCGCCTCCTCTTCCCGCATCGCCCCTGCCGGCCCGATCTCCAAAATGCCCGGGCAGTCCACGATCTGCACCGGGTGGGGGATCCCGGGCAAGTCCCAGTCGTAAACCGCCACCGTCTGCGTGGTGCCCAGCGTTGCCCCCACCGCCCCCACCCGCCGCCCCAGCAGCGCGTTCACCAGCGAGGTTTTGCCCGCCGATCCGGTGCCGAAGACCACCACCTGCAGTTGGGGCCGGGCCAACTGTTGGGCCAGCCGAGCCGACCGCTCCGCCAGCGCCGCCCGCGCCACCTGATCCTGGATCTGCGCCATCTGAGCTTCTAGTTGCGCCAGGTTGCGCCGGGCTGCCTCCCACTTCTCGGCAGGGGTCTCCGGGGGGGCCGGCCTGGGAAGCCTCTCGGTTTTAGGGGCGGGGCGGAACAGAAACAAGTAGTAGATGGAAGCGGCCAAAAACACCAGCAGCAGCAACACCAGCACCCCGATCAACAGCCCCCCCAAAATCGGGTGGTAGCGGGTGGCGTAGTACAGATCCAAAAACGATTGGATCAGCCAGACAATCAAGCCCGTGAATGAGGCCAGCAGCGCCAACAGCAGCAGCAAGCGCAGATAGGGAACCGATCGCATAGGGATCCAGGGCCACAACCGTTCGCGTCAGCGGAACGGAGTCCTTTTGACTCTAGCCGTGGCTGATCCTGTCCGGCTACCTAGATCTCACCCTCAGCCTGTAGGGGCGGCTCTTCCCCTTCACACCGGGATCCCCCCTCGATGACCCGAATGGCCTGCGGATCCCCATCCACCTTCACCTGCAGATGGCGCAACTGCCAGGCTGTTCGCGTCAGCGGGACGGAGTCCTTACCGGCCACCCCCCGCTCCGACTCCACAGCCACCTCGCCGGTGCGCCGGGATCCCGTGATCAAAAAGGACAGACAGGCCCAGCCGGCTTGCTCATCCTCCTGAAAGCGCAGCCGCGAGGGCCAGCCCGGACGCAGGGGATCCCCTAGCTGCTCCACCACCACCGCATTCTGTTCGAGCTGCTCCACCGCCAACTGGTAGGTGCGATAGGCTCCCGAAGCGCGGATCCCATTCCAGACCAGGATCCCTGCCCCCACCAGCCCCAAGCCCAGCACCGCCAGCAGACCCAGACAACCACAGCCGCAGCAGCCCAGCGGGACAGCACAGCCAACTTGTTGGGGACTTTCCGACATGGCCAACCGCCACCGCAGAGTGCCCCTACACTAACACAAAGTTGCCGCTCATCCTGGTTGCCTTCCTGTCCCACAAAGCCCAGATAAAAGGCCAATCAAGCCTACGCCATTTGTCGGTAACGAGCGACGCTTCCCAGTTCCGTATTGCTACAGACATCTGTTTGTAGCTTCAAACAACAGCTCGGAAAATCATGGAATCGGCCACTCTTTGGCAAGTTCAAGCAACCCATTGTTGAGTCTAATTCCGCACTGCAGCGAAGGTTGGATCCCTACGTATCAAGTTGCTGGCTTTGCTCCCGATTAGCCGAGAAAAGCTTGCACCACAAAGATTCTAGGCTTTTTCCTCGGATGGGATCTGGTCGCATCAGCGGGACGGAGCCCTTATGAATCAGCAGTCAATGAACACCTCGAAAGCCCCCATTCTCGAATCCGCTATTTGGCGGAGTCAATATCAGAGGGATTTGTCGAGAATAAGAGCAGCAAAAAATCTCGATTTAGCAGCATGAATCTATGAATGAAGCGACAACCATGACCGTGCAGCAGATCATTCAAACCGCTATGATCACCGGTCTGCTCACCGCTGCTCAGGAACACGAGCTCAACGTGAGGCTGTTCCGAGATGAGTGCTCCGAGGCCGACCTCTTCCTGCTGCGCCGCCTGCACCGCTGCCTACGCCAGGGATCCATCCGCCAGATCCCGGCCTTGCACAACACCATAGTCGTTGGCCGCTTCGGCCCACCCCTGCGCCCGGTGCCGGACAGAGCCGAGGACGCACAGCCCCAAGCTTCTGGGCCGAAGCTGGTGCCTCAGCCTAACCCCAAGGTCAGCTAGAAACCGCAGGAACCCCGCCTTGTACCCGTAGGGTCAGGGTCGAGAGGAATGCGGATAAAGACTTCATAAGCTGGGCTCAAAAGGTTCGCGATCTATTTTCCAGCCGTTCGAGCATAGCGGGGTCGGGATCCAGCTTCAGGGAGTAGAGGCCGTAGCAGGCCAGCAGCCAATTGAGCAGACGGGCCACCACGCGGGCGGTTGGCCGCGTCGCCGATCCCACCGCCACCCCTCCCAGGGAAAGGCCGACCACCGGGCGAGCGGCGAAGATGGCCTCACAGGTTTGTAACAGTCGCAACCAGCCCAGCCCCCCCGGCTCTGGGTAATGCACCGCCGGCGCCAGAGAGGGATCCAGCACACTGCAGTCCACCACCAAAAACACCGGCTGCTCCGGCAAAGCCTCCACCACCTGCTGCGGATCCCAGCCATCCTGGGCCCAGAAGATCGGGCTGGAGTGTTTTTTGAGCCAGGCGTAGGCGCGGGCACTGCCGCTGCGCAGCCCTACATGCACCACCGGCAGCTTGTGCTGGTAGAGCCGCTCCACCCAAGCGGCGTTGCCATAGCCCATATCTTGCTCCGGCTGGGTCATCTCTGCGGGAGGCATCAGGTTGGCATGGGCACTGCAATGCACCACACTCAGGGCCGGGTGGTGCTTCCAAAGGGCACGAATGGCCCCCCAACTGGCCGCCAAGACCGAAGGCAACAACACCGGCCACTGTTGTCGTCGCCAAGCCTGCGTCACTGCCGCCTCACACATGCCGTAGGGCGGCTCATCCACCAGCCCCGGCAACTGCGCCACCGCCAGCTTATCCACATCGATCCCCAACCTAGGCTCGAAGGCACACAGTTCGGCGCCAGCGTTGAGAATGGCCAGCGGCGCCTGCGTATCGTGGCCAAAAGCAGTGGGGATGAGAATGACCCTGGCGTTGGATTGCGAACTGGGATGGAGGGACCACTGGGCCATGGACGTCGTTCCTGTTGCAAAGGTAGAGCTCTGCGGCCTGCTTCTATAGTGGCTCACAGGGTAAGCCGGGATCCGCCCGCGCCGGATCTGGATCTGCTACGAAAAATTACAGTTCGCCGGCAGATCTGGGGTCAAAAATTGGGCCGATGGTAGATTCAAAGTGCTCCGCGCCGCAACTCCAAGCGCGGCCCGACAACGCAAACAACAACGAGAAGGTAGGCTATGGCTGTGATGGAAGGCGATCCCCGTCAGGGGGCGAAGCTGCCTCTGTTTGGCGGATCCACCGGAGGGCTGTTGAGCGCAGCCGAAACCGAAGAAAAATACGTGATCACCTGGACGGGCAAGCCGGGGCAGGTGTTTGAAATGCCCACCGGCGGCGCTGCCGAGATGGTGGAGGGCAAAAACTATCTCACCTTCGCCCGCAAGGAGCAGTGCTTGGCTCTCGGCGCCCAGTTGATCTCGGAGTTCAAGATCAAGGACTACCAGATCTTCCGCATCCCGGCGGGTGGACAGCCGGAGCTGGTGCATCCCAAAGATGGCGTCTTTCCCGAGAAGGTCAACGAGGGGCGCCAGCCCGTCGGCAAGGTGGATCACAACATCGGCAAGAACAAAGAGCCGGTTACCTACAAATTCACCGACGGGAAGCCCTGGGACTAATTCCGGCGGCCTTTGTCTTTCTGTCTTGTCGGATCCCCTGGCCAGCTCAGGGGATCTTTAATTTATTCGTCTCCGCTGGCAACCGGTTTGAAAGGGTTCGGCGCTGTTAGCCCTCACCCCCGGCCCCTCTCCCCGAGGGAGAGAGGAGGCGGAAGGTCATGTTGGGAAGAGTCGGATCTTTTGTCGGGCTGCCTTTGGCCAAAAAAGCTCCAGCAAAGCTGGAGCTGTACCTGCACAACCCGGGATCCCTGACAGGGCCTGGGCAAGCCTACTTGGCAACCGCCGCGAAGAACTCCTTGGA
>NZ_JANSJI010000363.1:0-10510 GCF_047462475.1 Synechococcus sp. H55.11 | reverse complement strand
CCCTGACAGGGCCTGGGCAAGCCTACTTGGCAACCGCCGCGAAGAACTCCTTGGATTTCACCGGGTCGGGGTTCATCGTTCTCTGGCCGGGCTGCCAGTTGGCCGGGCAAACTTCATCGGGGTGAGCTTGCACGTACTGGATGGCCTGCAGGGTGCGCAGGGTTTCATCCACGCTGCGGCCAAAGGCCAGGTTGTTGATGGTGGCATGCTGGATGATCCCTTCTTTGTCGATGATGAACAGGCCGCGCAAAGCCACCCCTGCCGCCGGATCTAGGACATTGTAGGCGGCGCTGATCTCTTTCTTGAGGTCGGAGACCAGCGGATACCTCAGCTCGCCCACCCCGCCGGCTTTGCGGTCGGTCTGAATCCAGGCCAGGTGAGAGTACTCGCTATCCACCGAGACGCCGAGGATCTCCGTGTCCAGCTTGGCAAACTCGTCGTAGCGATCGCTAAAAGCCGTGATCTCCGTTGGGCAGACGAAGGTGAAGTCCAAGGGGTAGAAGAACAGCACCACGTACTTCTTACCCCGGTAGTCGGAAAGCCTCACCGTCTTAAACTCCATGTCGTAAACGGCAGTGGCCGAAAAATCGGGAGCGGGCTGCCCCACCCGCAGACATCCTTCCTGAGACATCAGTCGATGCTCCTTACGGTAAAGTACAAATGTAAACCAAACCTAACATACCATACTCATAATGACTTTGTCTTGCTGGTCGGCTAAGCTGGAGCGCCGCGATCTAGGGTATCCCCCTTCTTTCTCGTCGCTGGACTCTACCAGGGCAGGGAGATGGTTGCCATGAGGGTGGCGCTGGAGTTTCTCTACCACTTTTGCTGTGACCGCTGCCGGCGGTGGTGGAGCCAGGCTGACGTGGAGCCGCAGCCGGGGGATCGCCTCTATTGCCCCTATTGTGGCTTTCAAAATTGCATAGAAGGCATCGATACCTTTCGCGACGCCGCACGGGGCAGTTGCCTCAACCGTCCCCCCGATGCCCCTTCTGCCAAGCTGCCCAAAATCGGGAATCGGCCTCAGGATCTGGGATCCCCAAGCTGATTCACTTTATCCGTTCACTGCATCTGCCAAGCTGCCCAGGTGGGGGGGCAGCCAGGAGTGGGGATCGGCCTCAGGCAGCGAAGAATCCAAGAGCGAGTGGCAGGGGCGGCGCTCTTCCAAAAGGGTGGTGGAGCAGCAGCTATACACTTCTAGGTAGTCGTCGGGCTCCGCCTCGAAAATGGCATACTGGCCGGGGAAGAGGGTACGCTCCCAGTGGCCGGGGATCGTTCGGATCACCTGAACCTGCCGGGAACGGTTGACGAAAACGTATCTTCTCATCGCGTTTTTTTAATGTCCTTAAGAAAAACTTATTGGCTTTAAGCCAGGCTATCACCCTTGATCCCCAGCCGACAATAGCCAACAGCCAAGACGGGGATCGCTCTTTCTGCTTGACTTTGGGGGATTTGTTCTCTCAGATTATTGGGGTTGAGAGAACGGGATCCTGAGAAGAAGCCTACCCTGGTAAACTGAGGAGCAGAGTCTGAAGATATCCTTAAGTTGGCCTTCACCGTTCCGACATCACAAAGGGGGCACACCGTGGACAACAAGTTGGGGCTAGAGATCATCGAAGTGGTGGAGCAGGCTGCCATCGCCGCGGCCCGCTGGATGGGCAAAGGCGACAACAAGACTGCCGATCAGGTGGCCGTCGAGGCCATGCGGGAAAAACTGAACCAGATCCTCATGCGCGGTCGCATCGTCATCGGGGAGGGAACCCGTGATGAGGCCCCCATGCTCTACATCGGGGAAGAGGTGGGCATCTGTACCCGCCCGGATGCGGAGCAATTCTGCCGTGTGGAAGAGCTGGTGGAAATCGATATTGCCGTGGATCCCTGCGAGGGTACCAACCTGGTGGCCAAAGGCCAAAACGGCTCTATGGCAGTGCTGGCCATCTCCGAAAAAGGCGGCCTGCTGCACGCGCCGGACATCTACATGCAAAAGCTGGCGGCTCCGCCCCAGGCTAAGGGCAAGGTGCACCTCGACTATCCCCCTGAGAAAAACCTGCAGATCATCGCCGAAAGCCTGGATCGGGAGATCTCAGACCTGACGGTGGTGGTCATGGATCGCAAGCGCCACGTCGATCTCATCCGCCAAATCCGCGAGGCGGGGGCGCGGGTGAAGCTGATTACCGATGGCGACATCTCGGCGGCCCTCTCGGCAGGCTTCAACGGCACCGGCATCCACGCCCTGATGGGGATCGGGGCGGCTCCCGAAGGAGTGATCTCGGCAGCGGCGCTGCGTTGCCTGGGCGCCCACTTCCAGGGGCGGCTGATCTACGATCCCGAAGTGGTGCAGGCGGGCACCTACCTGCCGCCGGTGGAGGAAACGCGGCGGGAACTGAAAGAAAAGGGCATCGAGGATCCCGACAAGGTGTGGGAATGCGAAGAGCTGGCCAGCGGCAAGGAAGTGCTCTTTGCCGCCACCGGCATTACCGATGGCGACCTGATGCGGGGGGTGCGCTTCTTCGGCGGTGGGGCCCGCACCGAAACCCTGGTGATCTCCAGCCAGTCGCGCACGGTGCGCTTCGTGGATACCATCCACATGAAAGACGGCCAACAGCCCCGCAGCCTGCAACTGCGCTAAACAGATCCCCTGCCGAAAAGATGAGGGCGACTTTCCCTTGGCGAAGGTCGCTCTTCTCGTTGGTCGAACGTTAAAAAATCTATCAAGTTGCAACCCGAAAAAACGTAATAACTCTTCAGCAAAATCCTGCGAAACCGGTTCGATACTGGTCTTAGGGTTTAGGTAGGCTGAGAAAAGTTACCTAAGCTTGCTGGAACCGAGACAAGGAACTGCCTTGACACCGGTCTCAGCTCAACCTTCCCGAAAAGGGATGATTTGCTTTTGTTCAGAGATTTTGCTTTTAATAACTGTTGCTGTACAGACGACGGAGAGGCATGTTTATCGCGGTTGTCGGTCTTAGCCATCGCACAGCTCCTGTGGAGATCCGGGAGCGCCTCAGCATTTCCGAGGCCGAGGTGGGAGAGAGGATCCAGCAGCTCCGTGCCCACCCCCACATTGAGGAAGCGGCGATCCTCAGCACCTGTAACCGGCTGGAAGTCTACATTGTCACCCCAGAAATGGAAAGCGGTGTCCAGCAGACGATGCAGTTTTTGGCGGAGGCAAAAGGGATCCCGCTGCCCCAACTGCGCCCGCACCT
Source organism: Synechococcus sp. H55.11 (assembly GCF_047462475.1). Lineage (NCBI taxonomy): Bacteria > Bacillati > Cyanobacteriota > Cyanophyceae > Synechococcales > Synechococcaceae > Synechococcus > Synechococcus sp. H55.11. The sequence continues at coordinate 7,304 of NZ_JANSJI010000363.1, read as the reverse complement.
GTTTACGCTGCTCTACCAAGATGCGGTGACGCACCTGGTGCGGGTGGCCGCCGGGCTGGACAGCTTGGTGTTGGGAGAGGGGCAGATCCTGTCGCAAGTGAAAAAAGCGCAGCAACTGGGGCAAGCCTGCAACGGCATGGATCGCATCCTCAACCGCCTCTTCAAGGCGGCCATCACCGCCGGCAAGCGCATCCGCACCGAGACGGGGATCGGCACCGGCGCCATGTCCATCAGCTCGGCAGCGGTGGAGTTGGCCTTGCAGGAGCAGGGATCCCTTTCCCAGGGCAAGGTGACCGTGGTGGGAGCAGGGAGGATGGCCCGCCTGTTGGTGCAGCACCTCCTGGCCAAAGGGGCGGTGGATATTACCGTGGTCAACCGCTCCTTGGAGCGAGCCGAGGCCCTGGCCAAACAATTTGAGCAGCCGATCCAGGTGTTGCCCTGGGAGGCGCTGTTGAGCAGTGTGGCCGAGTCCAACCTGGTCTTCACCAGCACTGGCGCCACCCAGCCGATCCTCACCTACGAGCAACTGGCGGGGGTGCTGCAGACGAATCAGCCGCTGCTGTTGGTGGATATCTCGGTGCCCCGCAACATTGATCCCGACGTGGAAAAGCTAAGAGGGGTACAGGTGTTCAACGTGGATCACCTCTCCCGCATTGTGGAAGAAAACCGCGCCCAGCGGCAAAAGCTGGCCCGGGATGCCGAAGACTTGGTGGAAGAAGAGGTGGAGCAGTTTATGGAGTGGTGGCGCTCTCTGGAGACGGTGCCCACCATTTCCAGCCTGCGCCACAAGGTGGAGTCTATACGCGAGCAGGAGATGGAAAAAGCCCTCTCCCGCCTAGGCAAAGACTTTGCCGAAAAGCACCTGGAGGTGATCGACGCCCTCACCCGCGGCATCGTCAACAAGATCCTGCACGATCCCATGGTGCAGCTGCGGGCCAAGCGGGACATCGAGGCGCGGCGCAGGGCTATGCAAATCCTGCAGGAGCTGTTTAACCTCGATCCCATGCCGTTTCAGGCGCAGCAGGAACGCTAGGGATCCCTGGGCAGTGTCAAATATTAAAGAATTGTAACAGCTCTCTCATCTCAGGGGAAGGGCTGCCCTTAGGATACAAAACGTAAGCTCTGGGAGTTGGGGGTATGTTCGGACAGTACGAAGTGTTCGTGCAGTTGGCGCTGCTGGCCTTGATCGTTCTGGCAGGGCCGGCGGTTATCCTGCTGCTCTACCTACGCGGCGCGGATATGTAGGCAACCTAGGCCGGTTGCCGGCGCAGTTGACAGGATCCCCTGAGGAGGGCCTGTCGGCGTCGGTGGGGGAGTTCGCTCTGTTGCTCCCCTATCTCTTAATGTAACGCTTCTTTGCGCTACAGTTATAGAAGCAGCCCTAGGGCAAGCTCGCCTATAGGGCGTTACTTTATGAGTTGATTATTTCTTATGTCACTCCCCATCCGCAACGTCGCCATCATCGCCCACGTCGACCACGGCAAAACCACCCTTGTGGACGCCCTGCTGCGCCAGGCAGGCACCTTTCGGGAGGGAGAGGACATTCCCACCTGCGTGCTGGACTTCAATGCCCTGGAGCGAGAGCGGGGCATCACCATCCTGGCCAAGAACACAGCCGTCCGCTACGGCGAAACCCTGATCAATATTGTCGATACCCCCGGCCACGCCGACTTCGGCGGAGAGGTGGAGCGGGTGCTGGGCATGGTGGAGGGCTGCTTGTTGATCGTGGACGCCAACGAAGGCCCGATGCCGCAAACCCGCTTTGTGCTGCGCAAGGCGTTGGAAAAGGGCCTGCGCCCGATCGTGGTGGTCAACAAAATCGATCGGCCTCGTGCCGAGCCCTACAAAGCCATCGACAAGGTGCTGGATCTGTTTTTGGAGCTGGGGGCCGACGAAGACCAGTGCGACTTTCCCTACCTCTTTGCTTCGGGGCTGCGGGGCTTTGCCCTGGAAGAAGCTGACCTGAAAGCTTTTCTGGAAGGAAGGTACAGCGGCCCGCTGGACATGAAGCCCCTCTTTGAAGCCATCCTCAAGCATGTCCCGCCGCCGATTGGGGATCCGGCCAAGCCGTTACAACTGCAGGTTACCACGCTGGAGTACTCGGAATACCTGGGTCGGATCGTGATCGGCAAGATCCACAACGGCACCATCCGCCTTGGGGATCAGTTGGCGGTGGTCAAAGAAGATGGGTCGATCGTCAAGGGCAAGGTAACCAAGCTCTTTGGCTTCCAGGGCCTGCAGCGCGTCGAGCTCACCGAGGCTACTGCCGGCCACATCGTCGCCGTGGCGGGGTTTGCCGAGGCCAACATCGGCCACACCCTCACCTCTCCCGAGAACCCGCAGGCTTTGCCGCTGATCAAGGTGGATGAGCCGACGCTGCAGGTGATGATCTGCGTCAACGACTCTCCCTTTGCCGGCCAAGAGGGCACCTTTGTTACTTCGCGGCAATTGCGGGAGCGCCTGCTGCGGGAGCTGGAAACCAACGTGGCGCTGCGGGTGGAAGAGACAGACTCCCCGGATCGCTTTTTGGTGTCGGGGCGGGGCGAGCTGCACCTGGGCATTTTGCTGGAGACCATGCGGCGGGAGGGCTACGAGTTTCAGGTGGGGCAGCCGAAGGTGATCTTCCGCGAGGTCAACGGCCAGCCCTACGAGCCCTATGAGTGTTTGGTGCTGGATGTGCCGGAATCGACGGTGGGCGCCTGCATTGAACGGCTGGGGCAGCGGCGGGGGGAGATGCAGAACCTGATGGTGGGCGCGGACGGGCGGGCCCAGTTGGAGTTTGTCATCCCGGCCCGAGGGCTGATCGGCTTCCGTGGGGAGTTTATCCGCATCACCCGCGGCGAGGGGATCATGAGCCACAGCTTTTTGGAGTATCGCCCCCTGACCTCTGAAATGGAAATGCGCCGCAACGGGGTGCTGATCGCCTTTGAAGAAGGGGTGGCCACCAGCTACGCCCTGAAAAATGCGGAAGACCGCGGGGTGTTCTTCATTACGCCAGGTACCCGCGTCTACAAGGGTATGATCGTGGGCGAGCACAACCGTCCACAGGACTTGGAGTTGAACGTCTGCAAAACCAAGCAACTGACCAACCACCGGGCTGCCAGCGGGGAAGAGCTGGTGCATTTGCAGGCGCCGGTGGAGATGAACCTGGAGCGGGCGCTGGAGTACATCGGCGAGGACGAGCTGGTGGAGATCACGCCCCAGTCGGTGCGGCTGCGCAAGGCGCAGTTGACGGCCTCTCGTCGCTAGTGGTCGGCTACCACCGTCGCAGGTAGAGGCGCAGGTTGGGGAAATAGAAGGCCCCCCAAATCCCCAGCAAGACAACTCCCGAACCCAACAAAGCCAGCCACAGGCGGGGACGGCTGTGGAGCCGGTCGGATCCCACTTGCACATAGGCCAGATCCACCCAGGCGGTGTTGCCGCGGCGGAACCAGCCCACCACCTTGACCCGCCGGCCCATGAGGCCGCGGAGCCGCTTTAGGCCGGAAAAGACATTGCCCACCGGTCCCAGGGGAGAGGTAAAGCGCAGCGGGATCAGCCCGGTGGCATCTTGCAGCTTCGGCTCCGCCCCCAGTTGATAGCCGGCTTGTCCCAAGCCCAGCAGCTCTCCTTCCAGCTCCACCGGCTGGCCACGGCAGGGATCCGCCTCAGGGTCAGCCAGCAACTGGAGCACATCGGTCGGCTGGGGCAAAAAGGCTCCGCGGTACATCAGTCCTGCTTTGGCCCACAGTCCCACCCCATAGCCCACTACCGCTGCCGCAGCAATGACTTTGGGATCGAGGCGATCTTGCAGCAGCAGGTAGAGGATCAGCCCCACCAGCCAACCGACGAGGATCCCGACCACTTCGGCAGCGTAGATGGCCAGATCCAGCCAGAAGCGAGCTGGCAGAGGAGCTGCTCCCCCCTTTGGCCTGCCCAAGCTCAGCTCCGGCGCCAGGCGCAGCCGTTGCGCATATTCCGCCAAAACCTGGAAGCGGTGCCCCGGCAACGGATGACTGGAGTTGACCTGCATCCAGCGGGCCCAGGGGTTGAGCTGATCCCAGAGAAAGACTTGGCCAGCCTGGGCGGGATCCCGGAGACGGCTGGCTGCACTGGCGGCGGTGGTGGTTTTGAAGTCCAGGAGGCTGAAGAGGCGGGTGCAGTGCAGCAGCGAAGAGGGGCGGCGGTCGTTTTTGTGGGCCTCCTGCAGGCCGGCAGCCGACTTGAGCAGGGCAGCCACCAGCCCGTTGGGGTTGCCCGTGGCCTCCACCGCAAAGTGATCGGCGTGGTAGGTGCCCAGGCGAGAGAGGAAAAACAGCGGGTAGGAAAGCACTGTGTAGATCAGGTAGAGCAGTGGGGCCACATGGCCGATGAGATCCCGCCGTTTGTTCCCCAGTTGGCTCACCTGCTCCAGAGCCAAGTAAACCAGTTGAAGGGGGGATCCCAGCAGGGTCATAACCAGGATGTCGCCGTTGACGATGCGCCCCAGGGCTTGGGCATAGACGGCGGCAATCTCATCCGGGGCAAGCTGCTGCAACAGGGCCTGGGTGACCACGATGCGGCCGCCGTCGGGAAGAGTGCCGTAAACAAAAGCCAGCGGCCCCCCTTCCGGGATCACCCCCAGGCGGGGTTGTTTCAGTTGTTTTTGGGCGCAGAGGCGCTGCAGCAGGCGGGCCGCCTCGGGACTGTGGCGCTCAATTTCCCCCAAGGTGGCCCAGCGCAGCTTGTGCAGCCGCCGGTGCAGGTGATCCATCAGCCAGGGGGCAAAAAACAAAAGGCCGACGCCAAAGTTGACCGCCAGGCTGCCGGCTACCAACCAGCGCAGGCCATTGCGCAGCCAGGGCAGCAACCCTTGCAAAAACCAAAGCTGCCGCGGAAAACTCAGCCATCCGAAATCTAGGTGAGCGCCCACCAACACAAAACTCAGCCACCAGAGGAAGAGGATGCCCACAGCCAGGGATCCCCACTTGGCCCAGCGTAGAGAGCCGGCCCGCTCCGGCAGGGGGATCTTCAGGCCCAGTTGACCGGCCCGTTGGCGGCTGGAGAGCGGCTGAGCTTCAGGAGCCGGTTCTGGGGAGGGCGGGGAAGCAGCGGGTTTTTCCACCGTTTGGGGCAGGCGGGGCAGGATTTTTTGGGCCCAGCCTCGCGCCTGGGGATCCGGGTGCTGCAGCAGTTCCAGACAAAGCGCCCGCGCCTTCTCCGCCTCGCCCGCCAGATGGTAGGCCCGCACCAGGTTCATCTGGGCCTCCAGGGCCTGGCTGTCGGATGCGTCTGCCGGGATCGCTGCTGCTTCGCCCTGCTGGCGGGACTGCGCCAAGTAGGCTTCTAGCAGTTGGACGGCTTCTTGGAAACGGCCCTGCTGCAGCGCCTCCCTGCCGGCCTGAAGGGCATCGGGGATCATCAGCCTGCTCCGAGATCTGCCTGCTCCCCCAGCTTACTCAAGGATCTGGCCTTGCTGAGGTGGATCCCCCGAAAGGGGGTAGCGGAGCAAGCGCCGCCGCAGGCAATCCAGCGCCGTCTGGGCGCTCCACCAGCGCACCCCCTCGCGGCCCCGCAAGCTGCCGAAGCGGTACTCGTGGACTTCCACGTTCCCCTCCGGGTCGGCCAAGCCCAGATACACAAGGCCGACCGGCTTGGTGGGGGTACCCCCGTCTGGCCCGGCAATGCCGGTGATGCTCAAGGCCCAGTCGGAGCCGAGGACTTGCTTGGCCCCCAGCGCCATCTGGGCCGCCACCGGCTCGCTCACGGCCCCCTGCTGCTGCAGCGCCGCGGGATCCACCCGCAAGAGCTGCTCCTTGATGCGGTTGTCGTAGGCAACGATCCCCCCAACAAAATAGCGGGAGCTGCCCGGGATCCCGGTTACCAACTGCCCCAGCAGGCCACCGGTGCAGGATTCCGCCACCGCCAGGGTTTGCCCCCGCTGCAGCAGCAACTCCCCCACCACGCTGGCCAAGGTGGCCTCGTCGCTGCCGAAGTAGTCTTCCCCGGAAATCTGTAAAATCTGCTCCACCACCGGGGCAATCAATGCTTCCGCCGCCTCGCGCGTGGGGGCACGTCCGGTAACCCGCAGGCGCACCTCCCCCTGGCTGGCGTAGGGAGCCACGGTGGGATTTTCCCCCGCCAGCAGGGATCCCACCCGTTCGGCCAAGGTCGATTCAGGAATGCCCCAGTAGCGCAACACGCGGCTGTAAAACACTTCCTTGCCCCAGCCCAGGGAGCGCAAATAGGGCACAGCCGTCTCCTGCCACATCTGCTGCATCTCCCGCGGCACGCCGGGGAAGGTGAGAATGTGCAGGTCGGGCCGGGGCTGCCAGATGAGGCCACAGGCGCTGCCCAGGGGGTTGGGCAGGACGGTTGCCCCCTGAGGCAAAAAGGCCTGCTTGCGGTTACTGGGCGAGGGCTCCATACCTCGCTGGCCGTACTTTCGCAGAATCTCCTCCCAAACCTGCGGGTGCTCCACCATCTCCACGCCGAAAAAAGAGGCCAGTGCCGCGTGGGTCAGATCATCCGGGGTTGGCCCCAGCCCTCCTGTAATTAAAAGCAGGCTGGAGCGGCTGCAGGCCACCTCCAAAGCATGGTGGATGCGGGCTTCGTTGTCCCCCACCACCGTTTGGTAGTAGTGCGGGATCCCCAGCTTGGCCAGCTCGGCTGCTAGGTATTGGGCGTTGGTGTTGGTAATCTCCCCCAAGAGTAGCTCTGTGCCAATGCAGAGGATCTCAGCCCCCTGGGGAGTGACGGTTTGCGTTGGGCTCATGCTCGGCTCAACCTCGGCTCAGCCGCTAAGTATAGAGGTCTGGATCCCCCTTTCGCGCAGGGATCCCTAGGATCTCTTGCTCAAGAGGGGTAGGGATCCTCGGCCAGCCGAGCCAAAGCTTCCAGCTCAGCACCCACCACGCGGTGCAGGATCCACTCCGGATGTGGCTTGGCACCCAGGCGCCGGTAGAACTCAATCGCCGGCTGGTTCCAGTCCAAAACCATCCACTCCAGCCGCCCATATCCTTTGGCCACTGCCTCCTGGGCCACCCGCGCCAAGAGCGCCTTGCCAATGCCCCTGCCGCGAAACCCCGGCAGCACAAACAAGTCTTCCAGGTAGATCCCCGGTCGGGTGAGGAAGGTGGAAAAGTTGCGAAAGTAGAGGGCAAACCCCACCGCTTGCCCCCCCACTTCTGCCAACAAGGCCGAGGCAAAGGCTTCGGGGCCAAACAGATGCTGTTGCAGCAGCTCGGCGGATCCCGTTACCAGGTGGCTCAGGTGCTCGTACTCGGCCAAAGCGCAGATGAGATCAAACAGAACGGGCACATCCTCAGGCGTGGCAGGACGAATTT
>NZ_JANSJI010000362.1:0-11475 GCF_047462475.1 Synechococcus sp. H55.11 | reverse complement strand
TGAGGAGAACAAGTTAAATCTCTGGAGAGTTTCCCGCCGTGGGTCGCACGGTGGCCGCACGCTGAGACCTCTGTACAAACAAGTCTGTGAAGCGTGAAGCCGTACTCTATCTAAGTTGTGTTTACTCAACGAAGATGAGTGTCGGGAGTCGTTCACCTACTTTTCACCGTTGTCCAGAGGGCGTCGATGAGGCGCAGCTCTTCCCCTGACAGCACCTTGAGGTAGCCCAGTTTGGCAAAGGTTTCTTCATCGGGGTAGATGGCCGGATTTTTCCGATCTTCCGGATCGATCAGGGGCAGCGCTGCGGCGTTGGGGGTGGCGAAGCGGTTGTGGTTGCTCAACTGGGCGCCGACCTCGGCATCCAAAATGAAGTTGATGAAGCGATTGGCCAGCTCAGGATTGGGGGCTTTGGCAGGGATGGCCATCACGTCCAGCCAAATGTGAGCGCCCTCGCGAGGGACGAAATAGCCGATATTGGGGTTTTCTTCGGTCGCCTGCAGCGCGTCGCCACTGTAGACAATCGCCACATTGGCCGTTCCGGAGACGAGTTGATTTTTGCCTCCTACGCCTCCGATGAGGCCGGCGCTGCGGCGTTTGGTCTCGATCAAAAGCTGCTGGATCTGCTGCAGTTCGGAGCGAGCAGTGGTGTTGATATCGAAGCCCAGGTAGAGGGCTGCCGCGGCAATCATGGAGCGCATCTCATCGATCATCACAAAGGGGCCGTACTGCTGCTGCGGGTCGAAAATCAATCCCCAAGAGCGCTCGAAGTTTTCCGGCAGGCGGTCTTTGCGGTAGCCGATGCCGGTGGTGCCCCACTGGTAGGCAGCGGTGTAGGTGTTCTCTGGGTCGAAGGGCAGGTCGACAAATTTCTCGCCCAGGTTGCTCAGGTTGGGAATCAGGTCTTTGTTAAGAGGCTGCAGCAGGCCCAGCTCCACCATGTTGGGCACAACGTAGTCGGTGGGCACGACGATGTCGTACTGGCTGACGCCGCCCCCCCGCAGCTTGGCGATCATGTCCTCGTTGGATTCGTACACACTCACCACCACGCGGCTATTGGTGGCTTTCTCAAAAGCCGTGAGAATGTCGGGATCAATGTATTCTGACCAGATGTAGAGGTTGAGGGTCTGCCTCTGGGCAGGGGTGGCATGGGGCCAAAACAGAGCCAGGATCAGCACACAAAAGGCCAGGGTTGTAGCCGAGGCAATCCACTTTTTCATGAGGTTTCTCCAACTGGGAAAAGTTGAAGACATCGTATCTGCTTTGTCTTAAGTTTTTGGGAGCGGCATGGCTATATGTCGCATGTTGTGAATGTGCTTCTGTTCGGCCAAAACTCTACCCGTGGCTGCGGGGATCCGGCTGATTGGGGAGGGTGGGTCTACTCCGCTCCAGCTCAGACACCGGCCCAATACTGGTCAACTGCAGAGGCTGCCCAGTGGCCAGAGCCAACACATTGGCCCGCAAAATCGACGGCGGCTGTTCTCCAATTGCCGATCCCAGCACCTCTCCCTGCCGATCCAAAAACAGAAAATGCGGGATCCCGTTTACCCGGTAGCGGCTCAGCTCCGGCAGCCACTTGGGATTATCCACATTGAGCATGACAAAGTTGACTTGATCGGCAAATTCTTTTTTTAGGTCGGCCAAGAGAGACGCCATCGCTCGACAGGTGGTGCACCAATCGGCATAAAACTCCACCAAAGAAGGTTTGCCGTTGGCTTGAGCTTGCTCCCAAGGTATGGCCTCTTGGGCCAGAGCTTCTAGGTGGGTGCCTGCCTGACGACTTTGGCTAGCCAAAAACAGGCCAGCCGCCATGACCACCGCCACCAGGGCAACCAGCCCGTTGCGCAGCCGTTCTGTCCAGTTTTCCCTCATGGTTCATTACCTCGCGATCGGCACATCTGGTGGATCTGGCTCTCACCGTTTTAGCATCCCAGCCTGTCCTGCCGGCTCCGGCCAGAGCAACATTTTGGGCCGGGATCCCGGCTGGAGAAGAGGGCCAGGTGAGCGATAATGGGTGCGGCGTTTGACCGATGGCTCAGCGATGCGCATCTCCTTGAAGTGGCTGCGAGAACTGGTGGATTTCCAACTTGCACCGGAAGAACTGGGGGAAGCCCTCACCCTGGCAGGGTTTGAGGTGGAAGAGATCGAAGATCGCCGCAGTTGGGCAGACGGCGTCGTTCTGGGCAGGATCTTGGCTGCCGAGCCTCACCCCAACGCCGACAAGCTGCAGGTTTGTCAGGTGGATTTGGGATCCGATCGGCCTGCAACCATTGTCTGTGGAGCCGCCAACGCTCGCGCCGGGATCCTCGTAGCGGTGGCCACGCCCGGCACCTATTTGCCCGCCATCTCCCTTACCATTGCCAAAGCCGACAAGCGCGGGGTGATCTCGGAGGGCATGATCTGTTCTTTGGCCGAGCTGGGACTGGAGAAAGCTTCGGCAGGGATCCACGAATTTCCGCCCGATTTGGATCTCAGCCTGCACCCGCTTGGCTCTGATGTGCGCCCGCTGCTGGGCCTGGACGATGTGGTGCTGGATCTGACTTCCACCGCCAACCGCGCCGACGCCCTGAGCATGGTGGGGATCGCCCGCGAGGTGGCCGCCCTCACCCGCAGCCCGCTGCACCTGCCGCCCATCAAGCCTCTGCAGGCCCAGCCCATCCCCAACTTTCAGTTGCGCATTGCTGACGCCAAAGCCTGCCCCGCCTACAGCGGCGTGTTGATCGAAGGGGTGAAAGTTGGCCCCTCCCCCGACTGGCTGAAACACCGACTGGCCGCCGCCGGGATGCGCCCCATCAACAATGTTGTGGATATTACCAACCTGATCCTGCTGGAGTGGGGCCAGCCCCTGCACGCTTTCGACTGGGATCGCCTGCTCCAGGTCATGGGCAAGAAAAAGCCCACCCTTGAAGTGCGCCTGGCCCAACCGGGAGAAACCTTGAAAACCTTGGACGGCCACACCCGCACCCTGCAGCCCGACAGCCATCTCATTGTGGCCGGCGGCCAACCGGTAGCCTTGGCCGGGGTCATGGGAGGGGAAGAGACCGAAGTCAGCTCGACCACCACCCGCATCTTTTTGGAAGCAGCCCTCTTCGATCCGGCGGTGACGCGGCGCTCGGCCCGCTCCCACTCGCTGCGCACCGAGGCTTCCACCCGTTATGAGCGAGGCGTGAACTTTGCCACCCTCGATCAGGCTCGGGATCGGGCGGTAGAGCTTATTTTGGAGCTGGCGGGCGGATCGGTAGTAGGCCTTACCCGCTTCGACCAACGTCCGCCTTTAGAGCGCACCTTGAAGCTGCGGCTGTCGCGGCTGATCGATGTGTTGGGGGACGAGGTGCAGGCAGCGGATGTGGAAGAGATCTTGTCTGCTTTGGGCTTTCGGCTCTCTCGCTGCGAGGAGGTCAGCTCCCGGAGTGCCCTCTCCCCCGCCACCGAGACGGCAACTGTGGCCCGCTGCGTTTGGCAGGTCGCCGTTCCCCCCTATCGCCTGCGGGACATTGAGCGGGAGATCGACCTCATCGAAGAGTTTGCCCGTCTCTACGGCTATGACCGCTTCTCGGAAACCTTGCCCACCGAGCCGCAGGTGGGATCCCTTTCGACACGAGAAACATTCACGCGCCAGATCCGAGAGGTGCTGCGCGGCATTGGCCTGACGGAGGTGTACCACATCTCCCTCTGTCCGGCGGAAGAGGACAGCTCCCTGGTGAAAATCGCCAATCCGCTTTCGCCGGAGTACTCCGCTGTGCGCAAGGCGCTGCTGCCCGGCCTGGTGGAGGCCTTCCGCTTCAACTGGGATCAAGGCAACGGCCCGCTACAAGCTTTTGAGATTGGCCGTGTCTTTGCCCATGCCCTGCCCACCAGCCCCCACCCTTACCAAGAGGCCGAGCATGTCGGCGGCATTATGGGCGGGGATCCCAATCCCCACGATTGGCAACACCGCAACCGACCCATGGACTGGTTTGAGGCCAAGGGGCTGCTGGTCTCGGCGCTGGAGCGGCTGGGATTTGGCCCGGAGTTGCGTCTGGATCCCCCTGAGGCGCAATCGCCGCTGCTGCACCCCGGTCGTCAGGCCGGCCTGTGGATCGCAGGATCCCGCATCGGCTTGTTCGGCCAGTTGCACCCCCGCCTTTGCCAGGAAAAGGGCCTGCCGGATCAGGTCTATGGGTTTGAGTTGCAGTTGGATCCCTTACTGGAAAGCCTGGAGAGACGAGGCATTGTGCAATTTGCTCCCTTTTCGCCTTTTCCTGCTGCCGATCGGGATATCGCCTTCTTTGCGCCGCTTGACCTCACGGTTGGCGAGATCGAGAAAGTCATTCGCCAAGCCGGCGGAGAACTTCTCCAATCGGTGCAGCTTTTCGACGAGTACCGTGGCCAAGGAGTACCTGAGGGGCAGCGCAGCCTTGCCTTTCGCCTGGTGTACCGCGCTGCCGATCGCACCCTGACAGATGCGGAGGTAGAAGCCCTGCAAAACCAGGTGAGGGCCCAGTTGGCAAAACAATTTCCGGTTACCTTGCGCAGCTAAGTGACCGCTTCATGCCCCAACCGCTACTCGCCCCCCTCTCCCACAAGGGGAGAGGGGAGTTGGAGATCAACACCTTTCTCTACAGTTGCCGCGGCTCTCTTCTGGCTTCAATGTCAAAAATCAACATGACCTATAACAAACGGCTGCTGCGCGCTTTCCAGTTCAGCTTTTGATCCAGAAGAAACTCCAAGTGAGGCAGATAGGCTTTACAGCTATGCTCTCCTGAACCGATTAGGTGAGTGGCATTGAGGTTTTCAATTCTGGGGTGAAACTCTCTAATTGGCTTGATCCCACAGGGGCTGCGGTTGAGGGAAGGGGCTTTGAAGACGTAGGCCAGAACCCAATCGTCTTCGTTGTAGATATTCACCAACTTTCCGGTGATATTTTCTATATGTAGACTCCAGTTCTTATCGGCCTGCCTCCTAACAGCACCGCTGAGCAAGATAACATCTTTAAGACGCCGATCTGCAGTCTGGGGCCAACCGCGCATGATGTAGTAGGCTACCCTTGCCCCCAAGGAAAACCCCATCAGGGTAATCTGCCTTTCCGGCAAAGCAGAGAGCAGGGGATAGGCGTACTTCAGTCCCACTTCTTTGGCCTTTGCTTTGTGGGCTTCCCAGTGGGCAAGTAGTCCTACCCCAAGCTTCAGGGCAGATAAAGTCAAGCTTACAGGACTGGAAGCATCCCACCAGAGGTAGTACAGGGATCCCTGCCATCCGGCACGTCGAAGCGTCTCCCACAACAGTCTTTTTTCCCAAGGTTGGGTTTCACCTTCGCTAAGGAAACCGTTGATGAAAACTAGGGCCTCGTCCCAACCCAGGGAGGGTTCAATACGGATCAAATAAGGCCTACGGTGAGTAACCTCTTCGATAGTCCAGTCAACAACAATTTCTGTAACTTTCTGGCTGACTTGGAAAGTGGTTTGACCCGTGCCAAGAAGAATTCCTCCGGCTTTTTGGGTGGTCTCGATACCTGTACCAATAACTGACCCGGTAACCTTGCCTATATCAAAGGCGGTCTCTACAACTTTTCCGCCAATCTGGGCAAAACCTTTGAAGACCCCCTCAAGAATGTCTTGCATGGTCAATGGCACCCCCTGGAAGCTGAGACCAGCAAAATACTAGTACTATCTTACCCGCGCCGCATGGCGGTAACCCCCGTGGGATCCAGGACTTTGCCTCGTTCCACCTCGGCATAGACCAGGTAGCGATCGCCACACTCCATCCAGGTCTTGACACAGCACTCTAGGTAGGCCAGGGCATCCAATAGAACCGGGCAGCCATTTTCGGCAGTGGCCGTGGCCAGGCCGGCAAAGCGGTCTTCGCCAGGACGCTGGGGCCGCTGAAAGTGTCGCTGCAGGCTGCTGCCTTTGCCCTCCCGCAAGATGTTAAGCACAAAGGTCGCTTGGGGATGGATAAGCAGTTCCGCCTCGCTGTCCCTGGTTACAGAAAGGGTTAGGCCGGGGGGGTTGAAGCTGGCCTGGGCCACCGACGAGGTGAGAAAGCCGCGCGGGATCCCATCTTGCAGGGCGGTCACCACACAGAGGGATCCCACCACCCGGCTCAAGGCCTGTCCCACCCGATCCGCCTGGGTTTCGCTGCTGGTTTGGCGGGGGGCACGCGCTCGCTTGGCCTTGCGCAGCGCCTGGGCAAACTGGGATCCCGCCTCTTGGCAAGTTTGTAGGATTGCAGGGGTGGGCTTAAACTTGGCGCGGATCGTCTCAAACCCCAAAGAAAAGCCGGCATTGAGCAACTTGCTCTCGATGAGATCCACCGCTTCGCCGCTCCAGCCGTAGGAGCCAAAAACCCCCGCCAACTTGCTGGTGGAAACCGAGGAGAGGATGATGCCCAAAACCGTTTGGATCTGGACAGGGGGATGGCCGGCCAAGGTGGGGGATCCGATGATGAACCCTTGACAGCGCTCCAGGGCCTGGGCGATCTCGTCAGGGGTGGCCCATTCGCAGTTAATTCGCTCCACCGTAACCCCAGACTGTTCCAGCCCCTGAGCTAGGGCTACAGCCATCATGCCTGTATTCCCATAAGCCGAGGTGAAGAGCAATGCCACCCGCTGCTCGCCAGGATCCTCCTCGCACCAAGCGTGGTAATCCAAGCGCAGCCGCCGCAGGCTGTGGCGCACCAAGGGGCCGTGGGCAGGGGCGTAGATTTGGGCGGGAAACTCCTCCAACTTAGCCAGGGCCGCCTTCACCTGGGGCAATTGGTTGCGGTGCAAACAGTCGAAGTAGTAGCGGCGGTCTTCGCTGAGCTGCCGCCAATGCTCGTCAAACACCTGCTCGTCGCAGACATGGGCGCCAAACAGCTTGTCGGTGAACAGGATCCCGGTGGCCGGGTCGTAGGTACAAAGGGCATCCGGGTGGCGGGGCGTGGGCACGGTGCGAACGTGCAGCTCATGCCCTTCCCCCAAATCCAGGCGATCCCCGTCGCGGAGCACCCGCAGGCGGAAAGACTGGTCGCCATTGTAGGTAATGCCCAGATCGGCTGCCTCTTCTTCGTCGCGGCTGCGGGGCACGGGATCCATCTCTTCAAAGGCGGCCCGCAGCGTGATGGATCCCGGCTTGGAGCAGAGCACCGTTGCATAGGGAGCCAGAGGCAATAGGGCTTTGAGGGTAGCAATGCGGTTAAAGTTGACGTGGCTGAGCAAAATAAAGTCCAACCGCTGCAGGTATTGGTGCTGGGCCAGCTCCTCCAGAAAGATGTTGGTGAACGATTCCCCCGGCGGATCGATGAGAAGGGTTTGGCGGGCCTGGATGAGGTAGCTGTTGGCGGTGGTGCCCCGTTGCCGGGCATATTCCAGCTCAAACTTCAAGCGATCCCAGGTGCGGGAGCGGAGAACCAACGTGGACGGGCCGATATGGGCCACTTGGACATCACGGGCGGGGATCCTACTCTCCATAGCAGCCTCCGATGCGGCATCTGTCTTCAGCTTGCCACGAAGCTGAAGGACTGGGGATCCCCTTTCAGAGTTGCGGGAGGCTGCGGGTTGGCTTAACCAAAAGCAAATACAGCATGAACAAGCTGGCGCTTCCCCCCAGAGGTGGGGATGTCTGAAACTCGGGATCCCTTGCATACTGTTGCTATCTTGGCACTCGCACAGGTGCTCCCTCTTTTCCCCGTTATCTGAGATACGGCCATGCCTGCTCCTTCCCCGCTGTTGCTCAAACTTGCCCTGCGTCTGCTTGGCTCTCTGAAGATCCCGGTGGATCGGCGCAGGATCCGCGAGCGTGGCTTTGTTCTACCGGTCGCCATCTTGATTGTGCTGGTGTTGAGCTTGGTAACGGTGGGCCTGCTCACCCGCTCCACCCAGCGCAACATCCAAACCCAGGTGGAACGAGCGGGGCAGACGGTTAGCCGACAACTCAACGCCGCCATCGACCGGGCGCGGGCCAAGATCGACTACCTGGTGCGGGATCCCCGCCTGCCCGCCGGCACCCCCACCGATGCCCAACTTGCCGCGGCCTTGATTAACGACGGGGCGGGAGGGCTGCTCCCGCGGGATGAGAACGAGCCCTACATCCTCCCCGATGAAACCCAGTTCGAAATTACAACCAACATCGAGGTGGAGGATCCCAACAACCCCGGGCAAACCCTGCCTGTGCCGGTACGGGCGCCGGCCTGGTGGTTTTTGGTGGACACCGACAACAACGGCGTCAACGACTCCGTAACTGTCTACACCATTCTCAACACCCGTCGGGCTGCCAGTGCCGGCTTTGAGGATAGCCGGCTAACGGATACGGAGCGGGCACGGCGCCTGATGATCCGCAGTGGCCCTCTGCAAGGGTCGGCTCTGGGCGCTTGTACCGACAACCCCGCCGAGCAGACCGCCAACCCCAACGTGGGAGATTGGTTCCAGGTGGGATCGGCGCTGTACAAGCCTTTCCAGGTCTTTGCCGTCACCCTGCCCATTCAAGGCGCCGACTCCACCACCCGCGCCATCTCGGCTTTGCAGTTCCAGCAGGATCGGAAGCGGGATCTCCTCAACAAGTGGGGGGCCTTCAGCCGCGGCGACCTGGAGTTTTTCTTCACCCCGGGCTACAACTGGAACGGCGCCATCTACGCCGGCGGCAGCCTTTTCTTCCGCTATGCCCCCAACAACTTGTTCCGGGCTTTCACCATCAGCTCGGAGCAGTCCTGCTTCTACATGCCTGCAGATAACTCCGAGATTACCGCCTTCGGAGAGCTGGTGGCAGGGGCTATTGGCTACGCCGGCCAGCAGGTGAGCGATACCCTGATTTTCGATGTTCACTCTGGCCAGCAAGACGTAGCGCCGAGTGTGTTGGCCCGGCTAAACAACCTGAACTTTGACTCGGTGCAAAACGGAGTAGAGCCGGAGAGTGTGGCCCTGGATCCGCTGGAGCTCTATCTTTTCGGCCGCATCCGCACCCGCGGATCCTATGCCTCAGATGCAGCGGGATGGGCGGCTTCTCCCCTCAACGCCAAACGGGAGCCCAACCCCGGACGGATCAAGGCCGGCGGTTTTCAGTCCGGTTCCGACCAGGTCTGCCCTCCCTACGTGGACGATGTCTATCGGGCCGACAACCGCTTTGGGCCCAAGGCCAGCTACGAACGTCCGCCCGTGACGCCTGACCCGCAGAATGGCTGCAACGTGCCCACCTTTGCCGAAAAGTTCAACGCCAGGGCAGGTGACACAATCCCGTCTGAGGCCGAAAATGAGCTGGGCGAATCCCTCACGGCCGACGAGCCGCCGCCGGGCGCACTCTCCGAGGTGGGGCTGGATGGCTACTGGGAGCGACGGGCCCGCGTGGAAGGCCTGCGGGTGATCGTGGGGCAGCGCCTGGAGCTGACCCGCACCGACTCTTTGCCGCTGCCGTTGGTGCCAGGGGGCGATCCCAATGATCCCACTAAGCTACAGGCCATTTTCATCAGCAACGAGGCGCGGCAACGCTTGACCCTGCGGGATAACCCGGCGGCGGTGCAGGCCACGGCTGTTTACCACCACAGCCACCAAGATGGGCGCTTCCCCATCGCCTGCCTGGCCACGGTGGCTCACCCCGGCACTCCCTGGAGCTTGCGGCGGGCTTCCACCTTCCCCGCCGGCGATCAGACCAACCAACTGGGCATCAACTTCTTCACCGGCGAGGGCACCAACGTCTGGGAATATGACCCTGCGCCGATGCAAGAGCGGCTGCGGCCTGGCACAGCCCTGTGGACGGCGCTGACCAACCTGGCCAATTTTGCCGGCGACCCCGACGGAGCCTATCCGCCCAGGCAGGAGGCGGGCCGCATCCACCCAGATCCGTTCATCACTGCCTTTGGCAACTTCTCCGAGCTGCGGCGAATCATCAACAACCCGAACAACCTTAGCTTGGCGGATCAAACCACGCTGCAGACGGCGGGTTGCATGCTGGGCATGCTGGCCGACAACATTCTGCGGATTGAGGCGGCTGCCAACGCCGGGGATCCAGCAGCTCAGATCCTTTGGGGTGACATCAGAGCCAGCCGTGAAGGCAAGCGGGCTGACTCTAAGCGCTTCTACCTGCCGCTGCGCTACATCTTCCCCACCAGCGACTTTGGCCAGGCGGATCCCATAGAGAGCGAGCGGCGAGGCGCCTACTCCTGGCTGCCGGCTGCCACCTACCAGGCAGTAACCGACCTTGAGCAAGTGGCTCTTCGGCCTCGCTCCACCATCAACGACTGGCGTTTGCCCCGTGCCACTGCCACTTGCCCCAGCAGCACCCTACTCGGTGGCAACCACCCCAACAGCAACCAGATGGAGCTGATCCAGGTCGGCGACCAGTGCCATCGCGTGCCCTTCAAAGATTCGGTGTTTTACGATGGCCGCGAGGCAATGGCGGTGCGGGCCCTCAACATCGACCTGGCCCTTTTGACCAACAACGCCAATGGTCAGGCCAACGGGCTGATCAACGGAGATACTTGGCTGCCTGCCGGCGTGCAAGAAGGCCGCGAAGGGGGTATTTTCTACGCCTTCCGGGAAGATGCGGTGCGGGAGGATGCCATTGCCCGCCCGCCTTTGACCAACTTCACCGCCTATCAAACTGCCTGGCAAGCGGCAAACGCCCGCGGCACCCTTCCCTTCATCATGAATGCCGGTCAGCCCGGTCGCAACCAACCGGTCGGCGATCCGCCTGTCTCCAACGAGGGGCTTAGCCCCAAGCCGGTGGACTACTACCCCGATCCGGATCGGCGGCCCTATGGCTTCCGGCTGCGCAACGGGGCAGTGTTGGCGCGGGGTGGGTTTAACCTCGATGAAGCCGTCTTCGGCCTCTCCTTCATCTCTGATAACCCCGTCTACATCCAAGGGGACTTTAACCTGCACCAGACGGCAGGAGGCGATCGGCTGGAAGAGTTCAAGACTCTCCTCAACTTCGGATCAGACGGCCTCTATAGCAACTTCTACGGGCGACTCCGGAAGAATGAAGATCGGGGCTTTGCCCGGGCAGCCCAGGATCTCTGGCGGCCCAGCGAGATCATAGGCGACTCGGTCAATATCCTCTCTGCCGATTTCTGCGATGGCAGCATTGACGACGGCTTTGTCCAGGATGGCACCCTCGATGGCGGCGGCAGCAACTATAACTCCGGCCAGGACTACGCCGGTGGGCGTGCCTCGGCTCCTCGCCGCAACGACTACTACGGTTGCAACAGCGGCCCAAACCCGCGGGGCAACACCTCCTTCCTCAACCAGGCGCTGGTGATCCGGGGCAACAACTGGCCGGCTCTGGATCCGAATAACGCCGGCGTCCTGCGCTTTGACAACACCGGCGGGGCCCAGAACCTGGGCGACAACACCAACCAGCCCGGCTGGCCGGACGTGTTTGCCCGCGACACCCTCTTTGCCCGCCGCAACAGCACCGATGACCGGACGGCGGGCGGTGGCGTGCCGGCGGAGCGGCAGTTGCGGGCGCCAGACACGGGCTATGCCAACTTCGGCGTGCGCATCTCCGCCTTGGGCAACCCGGTGCTGGA
>NZ_JANSJI010000361.1:0-3005 GCF_047462475.1 Synechococcus sp. H55.11 | reverse complement strand
ATCCCCAGCCCCTCTCCCTGAGGGATGGCCCAAGCGCTCCGCGCCGCTCACGCGAACACCCCCGGCCCCTCTCCCTGAGGGATCGCCCTCACCCCCGGCCCCTCTCCCTCAGGGATGGCCCTCACCCCCGGCCCCTCTCCCTGAGGGATGGCCCTCACCCCCGGCCCCTCTCCCTCAGGGATGGCCCTCACCCCCGGCCCCTCTCCCTCAGGGAGAGGGGGGTAGTGTTCCATCGTGGGTGGGAGGGGAGCTGACGCGGGATCCCTGAACTTAGCGCAGGGGCGAGTGCAGCAGCACCACCAGCCGCTCTTCCAGGAACTTGAGGTTGGCCACCACTTGGTTAAAGGCCTCTTCGGGGGTCCAGTCCATGAGATCTAGGGCCTTGGCCGCCAGCGCCTGTACGGGCACAGGCTCTTCCCCAAAAACATCAATCAGCCAGCGTACCGAGAAGGGATCGATGACGATGTTGCCTTCGGATCCCGGCCAGCCGTTGATGTTGACCGGGCCGTTGTCGCGGATGGCATTCTCGAAGGCAACCTTGGCGTTAAGACGCAGCAGCAGAGGATGGGCCTGCACGGAGCCGTTTCGCCATTCTTCCAGGGTAAAAGGGGCTGGTGGAGCGGGGCGAGGGTGGCCACACCAAAAATCAATCAGCCGGGTCAGGTTGGGAAAAATCAGCTCGATAAAGTGCAGCAGCTCCTCTTGGCTGAGCTTTTTAAGGTGGCGCAGGGCGTAGGGAACCGGCTTGGTGAGGACTCGCTCCAGCTTCCACTGCTGCCAGTTCACCATGCTAATGAACTCCAGCCCGGCCTGGCGCAGCATCTCGAACACCTGGGGCACCGTAAAGCCCTTGTCGCTGCGCAGCAGAAAGTTGGCCAGGATCCCGTTGGTGGTTTTGATGGCGTCTCCCTGCCAGTGGCTTTTGACGAAGCTGCCTTCATGGAGGGCATCCATCAGCTCTCGGAGGATGGGAACGGCTTTGGCAGCCGGCTCGTCCATCACCCCCAGCAGCTCCATGGCATCCTGCATGTTGAAAATAAACTGCCGCTGATAGAGGCTGTGGACGTTGGTGCGGATAATGCCCTCGGGTTTGAGCACCTGGCGCATGCCTTTGAGTCCGGCCACCGGATCTTCCAGCAGGTAGAGCACGTCGTTGCAGGCGATGAAATCAAACTGCTCCCCTAGCGCTCCCATATCGGTGATGTCTGCTACTTCAAAGCGCACATCTGGGATCTGGTGGAACTCGAAGCGCTGCCGGGCCATCTCCAGCGATTTCGGCGAGATATCCACCCCGACCAAAGATGCACCTGGGTTGGCCGTGGCCAGAACCAGGGTTTCCCAGCCGGAGCCGCAGCCGGCGTTGAGCATCACTTTGCCTTCCGGCTTGACCACCTTGCGATCTCGCACGTAGCAGGCGGTGGTGTAGCTGTTGGCAAACAGGGCAAAGGTATCCGTAACCGTCTGCTCGATGGGGACGTTGGGATAGGGAAATTCGTCGAACTGCGCCTGCACCAACTTCGAGGCAGATTGCTCCGGCATAGGGATCCTTTTTTCTCTGGAGCCTATGGTAGCCAATCTTTAGCTTGACAGCGCCTCTTGTTTATTCCAGCCGCTCCTCAGTTTGCGGGTCAAAGAGGTGGAAGCGATCCATGTCAAAGACCACTTCTGCCCATTGGTTGACGCGAAGCTGGGTACGGGGATCCACGCGGGCCACAAACTCCTGCTCGGGGAGGATCCCTTCGGCGTCGGTGGTGCTGAGGTGGAGGATGACCTCGTGGCCCATCAGCTCGGCGACCGAGACTTTGGCGCGCACGCGGGCGGGTTGGATCCCTGGGGGTTGGTACTGGGGATCGTGGATGTTTTCCGGGCGGATGCCGAAGATGACCGGCTGGCCGGCGCGGGGCCGATAGGGATCCGCCTGGTGGGGGGGGATGGGCACACGGAAGGCGCCGCTATCCACCCAGAGGGTGCCCTCTTGCTCCCGCAGCTTGGCTGAGAAGAAGTTCATGGAAGGGCTGCCGATGAAGCCGGCCACAAACAGGTTGGCGGGGCGGCTGTAGAGGGCCTGGGGAGTATCCACCTGCTGCAGGCGGCCATCCTTCATGACGGCGATGCGGTTGCCCATGGTCATGGCTTCCACCTGGTCGTGGGTGACGTAGATGAAGGTGGTGCCCAGTTGCATGTGCAACTTGCTGATCTCGGCCCGCGCCTGCACCCGCAGCTTGGCGTCGAGGTTGGAGAGGGGCTCATCCATCAAAAACACCGCCGGGTTGCGCACAATGGCCCGCCCGACGGCGACCCGCTGCCGCTGTCCACCGGAAAGTTCCTTGGGCTTGCGGTGGAGCAGGTGTTCGATCCCCAGCCGCTTGGCCACCCCCCGAACTCGGCTTTCGATCTCCGCCCTAGGCAGGCCGCGCAGCTTAAGGCCAAAGGCCATGTTCTCGGCCACAGTCATGTGGGGGTAGAGGGCGTAGGACTGGAAGACCATGGCGATGTCCCGATCCTTGGGGGGAACGTCGTTCACGCGGCGGTCGCCGATGTAGATGGAGCCGGCGCTCACCTCTTCCAGGCCGGCCAGCATGCGCAAGGAGGTGGTCTTGCCGCAGCCGGAGGGGCCGACGAAGACGAGAAATTCCCCGTCTTCAATGGCGATGTTCAGGTCGTGGACGGCCGTGGTGTCGCCGTAGCGCTTGGTAACGTGTTCGTAGGTCACGCTGGCCATGCTCTCGCTCCCCAGCCACTTCGCCCTCAACCTTATCCAACCCCAGGGGCAGAGGTCAAATTGGATCCCTGGGAGGGAGTATTCCCTCACCCCCGGCCCCTCTCCTAGAGGGACAGCCCTCACCCCCGGCCCCTCTCCCAGAGGGACAGCCCTCACCCCCGGCCCCTCTCCCAGAGGGAGAGGGGAGTTGAGGATCGAAAAAACAAAAAGCAAAAAAAGGTAGGCTCGTGGCCTACCCTCTGGGATCTGGATCTTGCTTAAGCCAAAAGTGGCGCTCGCCTCA
>NZ_JANSJI010000360.1:0-533 GCF_047462475.1 Synechococcus sp. H55.11 | reverse complement strand
GCTGAGAAGGGAACTTCAGGCTCCTCTACCCCAAGGTCGGGGTTATCCTAGGTGCCTATGGATCCCTGCCGGTCATTACTCCCGAAGAAGTCAGCCACGCTGGCCTTAGCTTGCAAAGTAAATGAGATGGGATCCCTCGGCTTAAAGGTTAACCTGAGCCCCGTTAAAGAATCCACGAATAATGAGAATAACTCCCCCTTGATCAGGAGTACCCGTATTTCCGTCGCCAGTTGGTGGATTCGGGCCTATGACTTGATTATCCGTAGGGAACTCTTGCTCAATAAAGAATTGCCCAGAGATATTCGAGCCAGAGGTGGTCGGGTCGAAAACCAAATTCAAGTTGCCCCGCAGCAGGGAACCGCCAATATCTGCTCTGTTGAACGGCCCGGCCAGTTGCGCCCCAGCTAAGGTGCGGAAGACAAAATCTCCTGTGGTGGGGACAATGCCCTGGATGATAACGGGACTGAGATTAGTTCCCTCCACAGGTGAGCCAGGTAAGGTACCCGTAGAGCGCTCGGTGCGCAAGGAGAAGA
>NZ_JANSJI010000359.1:9006-11486 GCF_047462475.1 Synechococcus sp. H55.11 | reverse complement strand
ACATTATCTCGGCATAAGCCTTTGTCCGGGTAGTCATGTACAGAACCCCCTTTAATATAGAAGCGAATCTGTACCCACCAAATCTGGCTGGATCCCTCCAGCAGACCTCAAACGAATACCATCGGCTTGTGCCGGATTTTCTCGAAAGCGGCTGCATCAAAACGGTAAAGAGTTGCCGGTCTGCCTGTTCCCTGGGTGCTTTTCTGGCCGGTATCCCGCAAAATGCCCAGTTTTAGCAAGCGGGCGCGAAAATTGGAGTAATCGGAGAACCCCTCGCCCAAAACGGTGCCGTAAAGCTGATAGACCTCCCCCAGCGTGAAGGTGGCGGGCAAAATATCGAAAGCAATCGGGCTGTACTCTAACTTGGCGCAGAGGCGACGGCGAGCGTAGCGGCAAATTGCTTCGTGGTCAAAGGCCAAAGGGGGAATCTGGTCAGCGGGATACCAGGCAATGCCCTCCACTCCGTCTGCCAGCAGTTGAGCATCCTGGAATCGCACCAGAGCAAAGTAGCTGACCGACAGGTAGCGTAGCCCACAGGCATCCTCGGCCTCGCGGGGATCCCGTTCTGGCCCAGCGAAGGTGTAGAGCTGCTCCAGGTAGAGATTTTTAACACGAATTTTCTCTGCCAAGATGCGGTAGGCCGCTGCCTCTAGGGATTCTGAGCGTCGCACCAGCGTTCCTGGCAGAGCCCAGCAACCGCGGAAGGGATCCTCCCGCCGCCGCACCAGCAGCACCAGAAGGCGATTCTGCTCGGTATCGATGGAAAAAATGACCGCATCCACACCGACGCGGAACTCCGCCAACGCGGTTCGCTCCTCCACTGTGCCGGCAATGATGCGGGATCCCTGCATAGATTGCCACTGCCCCTCCATCAACAGCCTACCCAGTTTGCTGCCAGATAGGGAGCGCCTGGGTCATGCCTCCGGGAGAACGTCGGGCAAAAGGGCGGCTTTTGGGTCAGGTTTGTTTTTGTAGCGGGGATCCCTCAGGCCCAGCAATGGGAAACAGACGACCTTGCCCGATGGCAATTCGAACTCGCGTGCCCACAGGCAGCGCTTCCCGCGCCAGGGCGTGCAATTCTTTGCCAGACTCTGCGATCAAGCAATAGCGATACTCTCGTCCCAAAAACTGTCGATCCCGGATGACAAGGCCGCCCTGAGGGTCAGGATGCAAATGCAACTCCTCCTGCCGAATCATCAGCTCTGCGCAGCGCAAGCTGGGGTCGCGCTGATCTCCCAAAGCCTGAAAGGGGATGTGCAACAGCTCTTCAGCCTGCCAACCGAACTCCCGCCGCTCACAGCGAAGAAAGTTGGCTTGGGTAATAAACTCGGCCACAAAGCGGGTGGCCGGCTCTCGATAGACTTCCTCCGGGGATCCCCATTGCTCAATACGCCCTTCCCGCATCACCGCCACCCAATCGGAAAGGCAGAGGGCCTCTTCCTGGTCGTGGGTGACGAAAATGGCCGAGGTCTGGGTTTGCTTGAGGATTTTGCGGATTTCCTCCCGCAGATAGTAGCGCACCTGCACATCCAGATTGCTGAGCGGCTCATCCAAAAGGATCAGGCTGGGCCTGGGGGCCAAAGCCCGAGCCAGGGCCACCCGCTGCTGTTGCCCGCCGGAAAGCTCGTGCGGATAACGATGGGCGTAGTCCTCTAGACCCACCAACCGCAAGACCTCGTAAGCCCGTTCCCGCGCCTGTTGGGCAGCGCCTCGCAACTCAGGTGAGGAGGAGCGATTGCCGCCCCCCCCTGCCGACGCAAATAGGGTGGCGGGCCGGAGTCCAAACATCACATTGGCCAACACGTCCAAGTGGGGAAACAGGGCAAAATCCTGAAACACCAGCCCCACCCCCCGCTGCTCCGGTGGGATCCATTGCCCCTCCCCGGCCACCACTCGCCCCCCCAGCAGGATCCGCCCGCCATCCGGCTGCTCAAAGCCGGCAATGGTGCGCAATAAGGTGGTTTTCCCGCAGCCCGACGGGCCCACAATCCCCAAGATGTCTCCCTGGGGCAGACGAAACGCCACTTCCTGCAAAACCAACTGCCGCTGGCCAGGAAACCTCTTGCTAATGCCCTCAACCTGAAGAATGTAGGGAGAATCCGCCCGGGCAGCAGTGGACGTTGAGGAAACCAAGAACTCAGTCATGACAGTTGTTGCAAAAGATTTTCACTATTTTTCACCAGACTACCATACCTTAAGTCCTGCCCGGCCCGACTCAGGGCAGATGGATGGCGGCAGGGATAGGATCAATCCCAGCCTTTCCCGTTTGATTCGAGTGGTAGGCGGGAATCAGTGTTAAACTCAGTTAACGAAGTTTACCGGTCTCTGGTGGCGCTTGTTCTTGACAGCGCATCCTAGAGTCTTATTGTGGATGAGTTTTGAGCCCCAGTTTCCCGAACGTGCCTTGATCACAGGGGCCAGTCGAGGGATCGGCAAAGCGGTAGCTCTGAGACTGGCCGAGGAAGGGATAGCGGTTGCTT
>NZ_JANSJI010000359.1:0-8906 GCF_047462475.1 Synechococcus sp. H55.11 | reverse complement strand
GGGATCGGCAAAGCGGTAGCTCTGAGACTGGCCGAGGAAGGGATAGCGGTTGCTTTGGTGGCCCGTTCCCACCCCGATTTGCTGGCGGTGCAGGCGGAGATCCAGGCAAAAGGAGGAAAGGCGGAGGTTTTTCCCATCGACTTGGCCGACTTGCCCGCTCTACCGCAGCAGTTGCAAGCTCTTTTGGATCGATTTGGCGGTTGCGATGTCTTGGTGAATAATGCGGGCGTGGCCTACGTTGGTCCCTTGGCCAACGTAGCTTTATCGGATTGGCAGCGGGTGATTGACTTGAACCTGACGGCAGCTTTTCTCTGCGCCCAAGCCGTCCTGCCGGCGATGCGCCGGCAGCGCTTCGGCGTGATTGTCAACGTCGTCTCGATTGCGGGCAAGCGAGCCTTTCCCAATTGGGGAGCCTACTGCGCCAGCAAGTTCGGCCTGCTGGGCTTTTCTCAGGCCTTGGCCG
Organism: Synechococcus sp. H55.11; assembly: GCF_047462475.1. Classification (NCBI taxonomy): domain Bacteria; kingdom Bacillati; phylum Cyanobacteriota; class Cyanophyceae; order Synechococcales; family Synechococcaceae; genus Synechococcus; species Synechococcus sp. H55.11. Next base: position 8,443 of record NZ_JANSJI010000359.1, on the reverse strand, counting down.
AAGAAGAACGACAGCACGGCATCCGGGTAACCAGCCTCTGTCCCGGAGCGGTGGATACGCCTCTCTGGGATACGGATACGGTTCAGGTGGATTTCGACCGTTCCAAAATGCTCTCGCCGGAGTGGGTGGCGGACTTGATTGCCTATCTCGTTCGCCTGCCCAGGGGTGCTGTGGTGGAAGATCTCACCCTCATGCCGGCGGTGGGGGCCTTTTAGGCTGGCTCTTCCTGGAGTGGCCTTGCTAGCCCAGTTTTGAGGGTTTCCCGGCCCTGTCTCCCTCGACAAGTTCCTTCAACCCTTCGTTCAACCAAAGGAATATCCTGCTATGACTCTTGCCAAGCCTGGATCCGGTGCCGAATTGCGACTCAACGACAAAGCCAACCTCAAGTCTCGGGTTATTCGCGATCTGTCCCACTCGGCAGAGCAAGAGCCCAGGGGCTCAGAAAGCCTGGATCCGGCGATGGTGGCCGCAGTGGAGACGTTGCTGCGGGGAATTGGGGAAGATCCCCAGCGGGAGGGTCTCAAGAAAACCCCGGAGCGAGTGGTGGCCGCGCTGAAGTTTTTGACCAGCGGCTATCAGCAGTCCCTGGAAGATCTCATCAACGGCGCCATCTTCGACGAGGGCCACGACGAGATGGTGCTGCTGCGGGACGTAACCCTATTTAGCCTCTGTGAGCACCATCTGTTGCCCTTTATCGGCAAGGCCCATGTGGCTTACATCCCCCGTCAAAAGGTGGTGGGCCTGAGCAAAATTGCCCGCATTGTCGAGATGTACTCCCGCCGCCTGCAGGTTCAGGAGCGTCTTACCCGCCAGATCGCGGAAGCCTTGATGACCATGCTGGATCCCTATGGGGTGGGAGTGGTTATTGAGGCTACCCACATGTGCATGGTGATGCGGGGGGTGCAAAAGCCCGGCTCTTGGACGGTTACCAGCTCGATGGTGGGGGTGTTCCAGGAGGATCCCCGCACGCGGGAGGAGTTCTTGAGCCTCATTCGCCACCCGTCCAACTTTTAAGGATCCCGCGGAGCTTTGCCGGCAAGAAAGCTAATCCTCTGCTCAGGCTGGGAATACTAGCTTAAAATCGACGCAGATCCTGCCAGAAGCGAGGCCTGTTATGAGCGAGGTCAGCCCCGAAAATCAATTTCCCACCGACTTAGACTCCGGTTGGAAGCCGCCGACCCCGCCTGTTGCCCAGCGCCCTCCGCGTGCGGCTGCTCAGACGCCGAAGGTGGAGCCCCCAACGCAGTTGGATCCGATACTGGGTGCGGCTGCTCCCCTCCCGCAAGGAACTGGATCGCGCCCTGCCCCCAGTGCGCCCAAGCCTATCCTGGGCCGGCCCATCCCGCCGGGCGTGGCTGCCGCTCCCCCGCAGACACCGGTGCCCATGCCCGGCCCTGCCACTCCCCCGCAGATGCCTCTGCCCACTCCTCCTGCCGCTGCGGGTCGGCCTCCGGCGTCGCCTCTCAGTCCGGCTGCTCCGCCTTTTGTGCCCCCAGCTCGCCCCACGGCTGCCGGGCGGATCCCGGTGGCCGCTGCTGCTCCTAAGTCTGCCCCCGCTGGCCCGACGCTGCGCCAACTGGTACAGGAAGCCTACGACAAGGGCTACTCCGATATTCACCTGGGGGTGGGGGAAGTGCCTCGTTTCCGGGATCGGGGGCAGATGGTCTTGAGCAACTACCCGGTCACCACCACCGAGATGTTTTATGGCTGGCTGCGGGAAAGCTTGCCGGAGAATCAAATTCGTCAGTTTGAAGAATGTTTGGAGCTGGATACCGCCATCCAGTACGAGGGTTTGGTGCGTTGTCGGGTCAACTGTTTTGTTTCTCTGCTCGGCCCGGCCATGGTGATGCGTCTGATCCCGCTCAAGATCTTGACGCTGGAACAGTTGCGGGCGCCTGAGGTGTTGAAGCGCATTGCCGAAGAGCACAAAGGCTTGGTTTTGGTGACCGGCCCCACCGGCTCCGGTAAGTCCACGACTCTGGCGGCGATGGTGGACTACGTCAACTCCAATTTTCCCAAGCACATCATTTCTATTGAAGATCCCATCGAGTTCGTCCACCAGAGCAAGAAATCGATGGTGCGGCAGCGGGAGGTCGGCATCCACACCCTGGAGTTTGCCAATGCCTTGAAAGCCTCGCTGCGGGAAGATCCGGACATCATCCTGATTGGGGAGATGCGGGATCGGGAAACGGTGGATACGGCTCTGAAGGCTGGTCAGACTGGCCACTTGGTCTTCGGAACCCTGCACACCAACAGCGCCGTCCGCACCATCGAGCGTCTCTTGGGGATCTACAGGCCGGAGGAGCAGGAGCCAATGCGCCTGCAACTGGCGGAGACTCTAGTAGCAATTATTGCCCAAACGCTGGTGCGCACCACCGATGGCAAGCGGGCAGCGGCTCATGAGATCATGCGCAACACCGATGCCATCCGCGACTACATCAAGCGGGGAGCGGTGGACGAAATTGAGGAGCTGATCGCCGATGGCTCCTACGAGGGCATGTGTACCATGAATCAGTCTCTGTTTAAGCTTTACCAAGAGGGTCGGATTACCGCAGAGGTGTGTCTGGAGGCCGCCCCACGTCCCAACGAGATGGCCCAATGGCTGCGAGGCCGGATTTAGAGCCGGTCTGCCGGCTGGGCCAGGTGCTTGAGGGAAGGTCTATCCTATCCTAAACTGGGAGCAGTTAGCTTGCTAAGTTGTCTTCTCATCTTCTGGGCCAACCTTTGGCTAGGGGGATGGGTTGCTGGGCTGGCTTGATTAAGTGAATTGAAAGAGCGTTACAAAACAGGAGAATCCCTACCGTGAGCGTGATCAACCAGATCATCGAGACCGCGGATGACCAACTGCGTTACCTCTCAGTCAGCGAACTGGAAGCCATCAGAAACTACATGACTACGGGCGAGAGGCGTCTGCAAATCGCTCAGGTGCTAACAGAAAATAAAAAGCGCATCATCGACGAGGCCCAAAAGCGGCTATTTGCCAAGCGGCCGGAATATGTGCAACCCGGCGGCAATGCTTACGGTGACAAGCGCTACAACCAATGTTTGCGAGATTACGACTGGTACCTGCGTCTGGTGACCTATGGCATTATTGCCGGCAGCAAAGAGCCGATTGAGTCCATCGGCCTGATAGGGGTGCGGGAAATGTACAACGCCCTCAACGTGCCCATCGCCGGCATGATCGACGCGATGGTCTTTTTGAAGGAAGCAGCCCTCAGCCTGTTGGATCCGGACTCCGCCGCCGAGGCCGCTCCCTACTTTGATTACATCATCAACGCCATGAGCTAGGGCAGGTTGGCCGGAGATCTACAGGGATTCCAGGGCGGCGCGGGCGTGGGCGGCCACCTGCTCTTGGGGATCCTGGGCCAGCCGGGTTAGGCCGGGGCGGGCGGCTTCGGTGCCCAGCTTGGACAGGGCAATGCAGACGCGGTAGCGCAACTGCCAATCGTCTGAATCGATGAGGGGCTCTAGATGGGGGATGGCTCGCGGATCCCCCAGATCCCCCAGGGCGGCGGCAGCGGCTGTTGTCAGCAGATCATCTCCTGCTTGCAAAGCTTCCACCAGGGTGTCGAAGGCGGCAGGGTTGCCCAGCTCCCCCAGGGCGGCGACGACGCTGAATCGCACCAGCCACTCTGTTTCCCGCCGATAAGCCCCCAGAAGATCGTCCAGGGCCTGCGGCTGCTTCAGATCCCCCAGGGCAGCGGCAGCAGCAGCCCGCACATCGAACTCCGGATCTTCTCGCAAAGAGCGCTGCAAAATGGGCAAAAGGGGGGCAGGATCGACACCAGATAGGGTGCCCATCTGGCTGATGGCGGCATAGCGGACGCGGGCATTCTCGTCGGCTATGGCTTGCTGCAACAGCGTCAAGGCTTCTGGCCCAGGCAGTTCTCTGGCCTTGTTGACGGCGCGCAGCCGATCTCCCAGGTCTTGTGAATTCAGCAGTTCCAGCAAAGCCGGCAGTGCCGGAGGATTTCCAGAGGTTGGTGTCATGATCCCCTTGTCTCCACGATCATCCCCGGCAATAGCAAGGGACAAAAGGTCGATGTTATTATTTTGAAGCAGTGCATCCAGTCCTTTGATCTTATGGCCTTATTGCAACAAGAGAAGCAGCAGATCATCGAGAGCTATCGACTTCACGACACCGACACCGGTTCTGCCGATGTTCAGGTGGCTCTGCTCACCAGCCGCATCAACCAACTCTCGCAGCACCTCCAGAAAAACCCGAAAGATTTCAACTCCCGCCGCGGCTTGCTGATGATGATCGGTCGGCGCAAGCGGCTGCTCAACTACATCGCTAAGCATTCTCCTGACCGCTTCCGGGAGCTGGCCGAACGGCTGAACATCCGGGTGAAAAAGTAGGTACCCATCCAAAACGCTATCGGAGAGCTGTCTTTGTGGCCAAATCCAGCCGCCATTCCAAAGCCGTCCGCCGTCGCCCCAGTTTTACCTCTGCTGAGGTCGAGAAGAAGCCGCCTAAGCAGGAATCTGTTGCTGCGATCCCCCCTGAGGTCAGCCGGCGGATGGTGCGGCGGATCCTGGTGTTTTCCGGGATCCCCTCTGGGCTGGGCCTGAGCAGCTTTTTCATCAATTACTACCTCTTAACCAACCATGTGGTGGCTTTGCCCCCTTACTTCACCTTGGTGGAGTCGCTAACCTTGTTTGGCCTTGGCTTTTTGGGCATCAGCTACGGCGTGTTCTCGGCTTCCTGGGATCCCAACCCCGGATCCCTCTTGGGAATTGGAGAGTTTCGGCGCAATTTGGGCAACGTCATCCAACACTGGCGGGAATCTGCTGCCCAATCTTCTCAATCTTCAGACTCTGGGGAAGCCTAATTCCTCTCCCATCACCGGACCAGGCCAGTTGCTGCCTACAATAGCTGTCACCCCCAGTTCTCTGGCATGAGAATAGCTTACTTCGACTGTGCGGCGGGCATTGCTGGCGACATGTGTCTGGGGGCGCTGCTGGATTGTGGGGTGCCCTTGGAGTATCTCAAGCAGCAGCTCCAGGCGCTGGGCATCGAGGGGGAATACAGCCTGCAGGCGAAGCGGGTGCAGCGGTGTGGCCAGCCTGCCCTACAGGCGGTGGTAGAAGTGTTGGACGGATCCCCGCCCGCCCGCCCTTGGAAGGAAATCCAGGCTTTGATTGCCGGATCCCGGTTGGCTCCCGCGGTCAAGGCCCGCAGCCTCAAAGTTTTTGAGAAGCTGGCGCAAGCAGAGGCAAAAGTCCATCAGGTGCCCCTGGAAACAGTGCATTTCCACGAGGTAGGGGCCGTCGATGCCCTGGTGGATATCGTCGGCACCTGTATCGGCCTGGATTGGCTGCAGGTGGAGCGGGTGATCTCCTCTCCTCACCCCATTGGCGGCGGCTGGGTGAGCACCGAACACGGCCAACTAGCGGTGCCCGTGCCGGCGGTGATCGAGCTGTGGGAGATGGGGCGGGTGCCGGTGTTTAGCAACGGCGTGGAAGCCGAGCTGGTTACCCCCACCGGCGCAGCCTTGGCGGTGGCGCTGGCAGAAGCGTTTGGGCCCTGTCCACCGCTGCGGCTGGAAAAAGTGGGGCGCGGGGCCGGCAGCCGCGAGCTGCCCATTCCCAACGTGTTTCGTCTTTGGATTGGCCAGTCCCAGGGGGAAGAGCCAACCGAGATCGTCTCGGTGCTGCAAACTCAGATTGACGACCTCAACCCCCAAGTGATTGCCTATACCTGCGAGCAGTTGCTGATCCTTGGCGCCTGGGACGTGTTTACCCAGCCCATCACCATGAAGCAGGGGCGACCAGGGGTGTTGTTGACGGTAATCTGCCCGCCGGATCGGGTGCCGGAGTGCCAGGAGCTCATCTTCCGGGAAACCACTACCCTGGGCATCCGCCACTCCCAGCAGCAGCGCACCGTCCTGGAGCGGCGGATCGAGCGGGTGGAAACCCCCTACGGCCTGGTGGACATCAAGGTGGCCCATCACCATGGCCGCATTGTCAACGCCCAGCCGGAGTTCCGCGACTGTGTGGCCTGCGCCCAAGAGTTCCGCGTGCCGGTCCAGACGGTGTGGCTGGCGGCCCAAGCGGCGTGGCAAAAGCGGCTGCAAGGGGATCCCGACTGAAAACAGAAGCTTTGGGCAAAAGTAGGCTGCCGCGCAGGAGCTGGACATAAGCCCTACCAGCACTGGCTCAGCATGAGCAGCGGGGCTCTTCCTCAGAGGCGAAGGGATTTGCTCCTGGTGGACCGAGAAGGGATCCCTGGCCTGCTAGCCTGGAAGATGTCGATCCCACGCTCTTGACCACGACCACAACCATGGAATCCCAAGCCGCTCAATTTAATTTCGACCGCAAACTTTGGGACCGCTTTATCACGGTAGCTCAGCCCTACTTTTATCCGCGGGTGCGCTACGGGGGCTGGATTTTCTTTGGCTTGCTGGCAGCGGCCATGGTGTTTGTGGTTGCCTTGATGTTCTTTGTGGAGATTGGGGTGACCTTGGTTGGTCAGGCCCTGTTCCCAGAGTTTTTTACCAATGTAGCAGCCGGGCTGGTGGCGCAAACGGAGAGAAACTTGGCCTCGCCACTGCTGTGGGTGGCCGCAGCCAGCTTGGCTCTGAGCAGCCTGGCCTTTGGGCTGGTGTGGCGCCAGATTCAGCGGCGCTGGCTGCAATGGCTGTTGTTGACCTTTTTGCTGTTTCTATCTTTAACGGTAAACCGATTAAACGTGATGATCAGCTTTATCTTTCGGTTTATCGACACCGCCCTACAGCAAAAAGAAGAGAACACCTTCTGGCAGTTTTTAATCATCTACGGGGTGTTGATCATCTCGGCCATTCCCATTTTGGTGATCTATCGGTATACACGGCTGAAGCTGGGGCTGTTTTGGCGGGAATGGCTGACCGACCACTTTCTGGATCGCTACTTCGAGCAGCGGGCCTACTACGAGCTGGATTCTAACGCCGCTAACACAGAGATTGATAACCCCGACCAGCGCATCTCCGAAGACGTTCGCTCCTTTACCGGCACCACCCTTTCTTTTTTGCTGGATATTCTCGACTCGATCCTCACCCTCTACGCCTTTACCGGCATTCTCTACAGCATCTCCCGCCCCTTGGCGGTGGGACTGGTTATCTATGCTACCATCGGCACCGCCATTGCCATTTTGGCCGGTCGCAAGCTAATTAAAATTAACTTCGATCAACTGCGCTACGAGGCCGATTTTCGCTACAGCCTAGTCCACGTGCGGGACAACGCTGAGTCCATCGCCTTTTACCAGGGAGAAGACCTAGAGCTGAGGCAGATCTTGAATCGCTTTGCCGCTGCCCTGCGCAACTTTGACTTGTTAATCATTTGGCAGGCCATTATTGACATTTTTCAGTATGCCTATAACTACTTCACGCGCATTGTGCCCTATGTAATTGTGGCCCCCCTTTACTTTAGCGGCGTACGGGATTTTGGCACCATTACCCAGGCCACCATTGCCTTTAGCCAGGTGCTGAGTGCCCTTTCAATTGTGGCCAACCAGATCCAAAGCATCTCCAGCTTTGCCGCCGGGATCAACCGTCTAGGGTCCTTTTACGAAACGTTGGAGAATCCGGCCCTGCGCCACACCCGCGACCGGGAGAGCACCATCCAAACTCGCATTGCTCCCCAACTGGCGCTGCAGCAGGTTACTTTGCTAACACCAAACTCGGAACGAACCCTGGTGCGGGATCTGTCCCTGAGTTTAGAGGCAGGCCAACGGCTGCTCATTGTGGGGGCCAGCGGCAGCGGCAAGAGCTCCCTACTGCGGGCCATTGCCGGCCTGTGGAACAACGGCCAGGGATCCATCGCCCGCCCCGACACCACCGAGATGCTCTTCCTGCCGCAAAAGCCCTACATGCTGCTGGGATCCCTGCGGGATCAACTCCTCTATCCAGGTCGTCGCCGGGATCTCAGCGATGCAGATCTCATCCGGGTTTTGGCCCAGGTGAACCTAGCCGATTTGCCGGAGCGGGTGGGCGGCTTTGACGTGGAGAAAGATTGGGCCAGCACCCTCTCTTTGGGGGAACAGCAGCGCCTGGCCTTTGCCCGCATTTTGATTACTCAGCCCCGCTACGCCATTTTGGACGAGGCCACCAGCGCTCTAGATGTAGCCAACGAAAAGCTGCTCTACCTGCAACTGCAACACCTCAACACCACCTACGTCAGCGTCGGCCACCGCCCCACTCTCCTGGCCTACCACGACCTGGTCTTGGAGCTACAGGGCAGCTCTGCCTGGAAACTCTGGTCGGCGGCAGAATACGGCGCCCGCTTGGCCCTGGCCGGCTAGAGCGCTGCCTTAGCTCTCAAGCTGCCCTGGTACCCCTCACCCCCGGCCCCTCTCCCAGAGGGAGAGGGGAGTAGGCTGTTCCACCTCAAACCCATAGAACTGGACGCAGTCCAGGGGAGATGCTACCCTGTTTCACAGGTATTCCGACCGGATTACTGGAGAATC
>NZ_JANSJI010000358.1:0-3022 GCF_047462475.1 Synechococcus sp. H55.11 | reverse complement strand
AACCGGCCCTGAACGCATTGTTGCCTCGGTTTTGCCCCAGCTAGATTTGAGCGTGGAAGAAATCTTGCAAGCGCGTCGTTCTGTGTAGTGTTCCGTGCTGCATACTTTGCCAGGAGAAACTTATGCCGATTGGAGTGCCCCGCGTTCCCTACCGTCTGCCCGGTGAGCCCTACAGCCAGTGGATCAGCCTCGACGACCGCCTCTACCAAGAGCGGATCTTGTTTATTGGCGAGCCCATCGATGACAATTTGGCCAATACTATCGTGGGGGTGATGCTCTACCTCAACTCCCAAGATCCCCAAAAGGATATTGTGATGTACATCAACTCTCCGGGCGGCTCTGTGACGGCGGGCATGGCCATCTACGACACCATGAACCACATCAAGCCGGACATCGTAACCGTTTGCGTGGGCCAGGCAGCCTCGATGGCGGCCTTTTTGCTGGCTGCCGGCACCAAGGGAAAACGCTTTGCCCTGCCCCACTCCCGCATCATGCTGCACCAGCCTTCTCTGGGCACGATCCAAGGCCAGGCCAGCGATATCGAAATTCGCGCCCGCGAAACTCTGCGGGTCAAACGGCGCATGAATGAGATCTTGGCGCAAACCACCGGCCAACCGCTGGAGAAAATCGAGCGGGATGTGGAGCGAGACTTTTACCTCTCGGCCACGGAAGCCCAGGCTTATGGAATTGTCGACCGGGTGATCCAAGAGCGCTCGGAAGCCATGGCCAGCTAAGGGGGATTTTGGCTCGCCGCAAAAAGAAGACCTGGGCAAGATTCCGAATCAAGCGGAGTGAACCGGGAGATTGGCATCCAGTGAACCGAAAGCATTGGGTCAGAAGGAGCAGTGGATGGGCCGGTCTGCTGGTGTTCCTGCTGTATCCCCCCTATCCAGCTTTGGCTTTGCCCCCGGCTTCTGAGCTCCCTGAGGAGGTGCTGCGGGCTCAGCCAGATTTGCAGGCTCGCTCTCCGGTCGATAATCAGCCCCTCACCGCCGGCGAAGCTCTGCAACTCCAAGCAGCGCTGGGGGCCCGGCCCGAAACCGGATCTGTTTCTCCAGAGGTGGAGCGGCTGATCTTTTTGCTCAGGCTGCGCAAAGGGTTGCGCGACCTGTTTCCTTTTTTGTTCCCATAGCCTTTGATCTGGCCTTCACCCCCTGTTCCCCTCTCCCCAAGGGCGAGGAGGGATCCCTTTCTGGTAGCGGTAGGGGCCGGCGCGGGATCCCCAGGTTTGCTGACCGGTGGTGGCGTCAAAGCCGCGATCCCAGGTGATGAATTCCTGGGCTGTGAGGTCAAACTCGATGTGGATGTAGGTGCTGTCACCGGGGTTGAGACGGCAGCCGCCGCCCGGCAGCATCTGGCCATGAAAGCAGTTGGGACGTTTTTCCACCAAAATGCGGCAGCCGGGCAAATGCTCCAGGTCTGCCAGAGAAAGCTGCGCCAAGCGCTGCGGATCCTGAGAGGCGCCTGCCCAAGCCGCTTGATCCCGCAACTTGTAGTTCTCGATCCGCAAGGGATCCGCCAACAACTGCAGCACTCGGCTGCGGTAAAACCGGCCCGGCGTGTGCTCGTTAAATTGCTCGGTAAAAAAGCCGATCCCCTCTGAAAACAAGCGGGGCAGGCGCACGTACCAGAGGCTGACCGGCACAAACCACACCGGTTCTGCCATGGCTTGGGCGCGGTTGCTGTAGTAGCCTTCTAGCCAATCGGCCAAGGTCTGCAAGTCGGAATCGGCAGTTGCCGCAGCAGAAGCTGTCATGGGCAGGAAAGAGGGTTGCCTGTCTTCAGGGATTTCTCGATTGTACGGCTATGCCAAGGGGGGGTGGGGGCCGAGCAGTAGGGGCCGCCTCGATCTTGTCTGGAGAGGTCAAGATTGGCTTGGCTGGTCATAGCTGTTGTCGCTGCCGCTGTTGCCGCTCCAGGGCCTCGAACAGGGCTTGAAAATTGGCCTCTCCAAAGCCCGTGGCCCGGCCTAGCCGTTGAATGACTTCAAAGAAAAAGGTGGGCCGGCCAAATAGAGGTTGGGTAAACGTTTGCAGCAGAAGGGGACGATCCTGGCCATCAGAGGCGGGCAGGGTGGCATCCAGAAGGATCTGCTGCTCCACCAGGTCTTGCCAGGAGATGGCCTGTCCAAGGGCGGAACGGAGCGCCAACCCCAACTCCCTTTCCAGGCTGGTGTAGTACTGCGGCGGCACCTGCAAAAAGTCCACTCCCCCCTGCCGCAACCGCCGCAGGCTGGCAACGATATCCGGGCTGTGCAGCGCCGCGTGCTGAATGCCCGGGCCACCATGGGCATCCAAAAACTCCTGAATCTGAGAAGCGGCGCAGGTGGGTTCGTTGATGGCCCATTGGATCCCGGCTTCTGGATCCCCTACCACCACGCTTTCCAGGCCAGAGGTGTCGGTGTGGATGCTGTAACGGTACAGATGCCGCCAGCCCAGCACCTGGCCATACCAGTCGGCTGCCGCCTGCAGGGATCCCTGCTCCACGTTCAACACCACGTGATCCCAATGGGAGAACAGGCCTGCTTCCGCAGGGGTGACGTTGGAGGGGCCGGGGACGAGAGAATGCCGGATCCCGTAGGGGGTGTGGAGGCAGAGCGCCGCTGCTGCCGGGATCCATTCCACTGGGGCGCCTCGCCCCCGCAACAGCTCCGCCAAGGCCGGTAGCTCCTGCTCCCCCACCGCCAAAGCCACATCCACCACCCCCGGCGAATGCTGCTGCAAATGGCGATCCACCTCGTCCCCCGCCCGTGCCGGCTGAGACAGGCGCACGCGCAGGGATCCCTGCCGCAGATCCAGGGTGTTGCCGGCCTCGCTTTCCAGTCGGAAGCCCCAAACCCGACAAAAGTGTTCCCGCCAACGGGGCAGATCCCAAAGGTAGAAGTGCAGGTGATGGATCCCTTGGACAATTCGAATGGACTGGTTCATAGAAAGCGCACGGCTAACACGAACGCCAGGTGTTCTGGTGTTTTCCCGGCAGCAGGTAACCGGGGCCGCCCTAACCCAGCATAGGCTGGCCCTTT
>NZ_JANSJI010000357.1:0-11529 GCF_047462475.1 Synechococcus sp. H55.11 | reverse complement strand
CGAAGTTGGTTTGCTAAGTGTTGCTACTGTACCCCTTGATTCTTTAACAGGCTGTGCAAGGCAGCAAGAGCAGGGGTAAAGGTGGTGGTGCTGCCTGCCTACAGCTCGCAGACTTGTCACCGGTGTTTGTGGATTGGCCAGCGGGAAGGGAAGCGTTTTCGTTGTGTGAACCCGGCCTGTGGCTGGGAAGGGGATGCAGATTTGAACGGTGCCAACGTCATTGCACTTTTGGTGGCTGCCATGAACCAGCCTGGAGGTCCGTGGTTGGCTTGCCAACTGCAGGGCTACTGTTCGCGTCAGCGGCGCGTAGCGCTAAAACCCCACCCGCCTATGCGGTGGGGTAGTTTATCGATAGCAGGGAGGGCACTGCTGAACCTTGGCAGGGCAACTGGCTGGACTAGTCAGCCGCGGGATCCCTGCGAAGGTGGGTGGACAAGTCGGGGCAAGTCTCCAAGCTGGCCGCCCACTCACCAATGAGGGCGTTGACCCAGTGGGGCAGCTCGTCGTGAGCACAGTGGCCTACCCCTGGCAGCTTCACCAACGTAAGAGCCGGCTGCCAGCGCTTGAATTGGTCTGCCAAAAAGCTGGGCACCGCTGGATCTTCTTGGCCCCAGAGGAGCAAAATCGGCATTTTGAGGGTGGGCAGCAGGCGCTTGGGGCTGTCGAAGCGGCGGCAAAGGATGGCCCTCAGGCTATCCAAAAACACGTGGGCTGCCCCCGGCTCAAAGGCTGGCCTCTGGAAGATCTGCACCAGCTCGTCGTCCACCTGCTCGTCTCGCTTGTAGACATTTTTGATCCAGGCCCGCAGCACCTCGGTTTGTCGCAGCCAGTTAAACAAATGGGGATAGGTGAGCGGGCAGCCCAAAACAGCCAGGATCCCTTCGCAAAGGGCTTGAACCAGGGCATCCCAAGGAGAGGGCAATTCTTCCGGGTGAGGCCCATCGGCACAACTGATCAAGCACAAACCCTTCACCATCTGGGGATAGCGGGCAGCAGCAATGACCCCCACCAGGCCCCCAATGGAATGGCCTACCAAGAGGCTGGGCTGCTGGATGTGAGTTCGCCAAAACTCGTACACCTGCTCCACCCACAGGTCAACGCTGTAGGCGATCTCCGGCTTGGCGCTTTTCCCAAATCCCAGCAAGTCAAGGGCATAGACGGAGCGCTGGGATCCCAAGGGAACAATGTTATGGCGCCAATGGCCCACCGAGGCTCCCAAGCCATGGATCAAGATGGCCGGAGCCGCCGTCAAGTTCACCTGGCCCTTGGAGGTTTGGGCGCGACTGGGGGTGTAGGTGAAATGGATAGACCAGCCACGCCAGAGCCAGGTTTGGGAATGGCCATAGCGAGGGAGCACGGCAAGGGGATCCCTGTTGCCGACCGAAGAGGGGGGCGGCGCGAGGGGAGGGGAGCTTGCCCCGCCGACAGCAGCAGAGGGAGAAAAGTTGGGTTCAGGCAAGGGAGGAGTGTGTGACAACAACAGGCCCATCTCCACCAGCATAGACCGATCTTAGCGGCTGCTTCGGGGCGTCTAGAGTGGAACTAAAGGGGCGTCTCTCTCAGGTAACCCTTTTGAGCACAGCTTTTCTGGACGTTCTGCGCGACTTTCCCCGAACAAGACCGCCCGCGTCAGCAGGACGTAGAAAACCCCCCGGCCTGACCATGGCTCCGCCTGTGGATCCCACGATGGCTGAGATGATGGATGAGACAGCTTGGATAGACCCCATTACGGCGGCCAGCTTTCGCCAGATCGACCAAGAGATCGGCCCCCACCCGTGGCAAGGAATCCCCTACGAGATCGTGCGCCGCGCCATCCACGCCACCGCCGATTTTGAGCTGCGGGATCGCTTTGTGTTTAGCCCCACGGCGGTCGAGGCGGGGCTGGCGGCCCTGCGGCAGCAAAGGCCCGTGGTGGTGGATGTGAGGATGGTGGCTGCCGGGATCCAAGCTGGCCTTGAGGCGCAGGGGATCCCGCTCTATTGCGCTTTGGACTGGGTGGAAGACCCCCCCGCGGCAGGGCAAACCCGCACTGCCCAGGGGATGATCCAGGTGGCCCGCCGCTACCCGGAAGCCGTCTTTGTTGTCGGCAATGCGCCCACGGCGCTGCTGGCGCTGGTGGAAGAGATTCGGGCAGAGCGGATCCGGCCCAGCCTGGTGATCGGGGTGCCGGTGGGCTTTGTGGCCGTGGAGGAGGCCAAACAGGCGTTGGCGCAAACGGATGTCCCCCAGATTCGGGTGGAGGGCCGCAAAGGCGGATCCCCGGTGGCCGCTGCCATCGTCAATGCTCTGCTGCTGGCCGCCCGCCGGGATCCCATTCCCAACTGACTAGAATTGGAACGACATCTTCAGGCCTTTCCCATGACCCCCGAACAAGAGGAGTGGCTGATCCGCAACCTTCAGCTCCAACAAGAACAGCTTCAAGAGCTGCGGGCCGAACAGCAGCGGGCCGCCGAGCGCTTTGAGGCCCAGATGACGGAAATGCGACAGGCCTTTGCAGCCCAGATCGCCGAGATCCGAGCCGAGCAGCAGCGGGCCGCTGAGCGTTTCTCCGCCGAGATCGCCGAGATCCGGGCCGAACAGCAGCGGGCCGCCGAGCGCTTTGAGGCCCAGATGGCTGCAATGCGAGCCGAGCGGCAGGCCATCGAAGCCCAGCTCCAGACCGAAATCCAGGAGATCCGGGCGTTAATTCAGCACAACCAGGAGCGGATTCGCCAGAACGAAGAGCGGGGAGATGAGCTGGAGAGGGCCATCCAGGAGTCTCGCCGCGATATGCAGGCCGGGTTTGCCGAGCTGAGGGAAGCGCAAGCCATGATGATGGAGCAATTTCGGGAGCGGGATGGCCGCCTGATCGAGGCTCATCTGGGCTTTATTCGGGAAATGCGGGAGATGCAGCGGGAAGTAGCGGAGCTGCGCCTGGATTTTCTCAACCACATGCGCCAGTACCACCCGCCTGTCGAACGCTAGATGGCGAGCCGGTTGCCTCAGCTTGCGGTCGTAGGGGTAGCTGGAGATGGCTCGGTGGCCTCTTGGGCGATTCCCCCCCTCTCCCAAGCGCAAACCCTGGCCGGGCCCCCCAGCCTGCTGCAGCACTTTGCCGACCATCCGGCTCGCCAGATCCGGCTTACTGGATCGGTGGAAAGTTGGATCCCGCTTTTGCAAAAGGAGCTGGCACAGGGATCCCTGGTTTTATTGGCCAGCGGGGATCCCCTGTTTTTTGGGATTGGGCGCCTGCTGACCCAGTATTTCCCGGCGGAGCAACTGGCTTTTTACCCCCAAGTCAGCTCGGTGCAGTTGGCCCTCAACCGCCTGCAGATCCCCTGGCAGGAGGCCACCATTCTCAGCTTGCACGGGCGGGGGGTGGAGCGGTTGCAGGACGCCCTCAAACAGGGATCCCCTGTGATTGTGGTGCTTACCGACCCAGAGCACACGCCAGCCAGCTTGGCCCAGTTCATTGCCGACCTGCGGTTGCCGGTGCGCTACCAGGGCTGGGTATGCAGCCAACTGGGATCCCCCCACGAGCAGATCCTGCCTCTGCAGGAAGGTGAGAACTCCGCTTTCCCCAGCCCCAATCTGGTGGTGTTGCGCCGCGTTGACCCGGAACCGGATCCCCGCCGCTGGCCCCTAGTCGGGATCCCCGACGATCAGTTCCACACCTTTCCCGACCAGCCCGGCCTGATCACCAAGCAACCCATCCGCCTGCTCACCCTGGGGGCCTTGCAATTGCCGCGGCAGGGAGTGGTGTGGGATGTCGGGGCCGGCACCGGCTCCGTGGCTGTAGAGATCGCCCGCCTCTCCCCCCAGCTCCAGGTCTATGCCGTTGAGCGCAACGCCATGGGTATTTGTCTCATCCGGCGCAACCGCCAACGCTTCGGCCTGGAGAACCTGCACGTGATCCCCGGGGCAGCGCCCCAGGTGCTGGCCGACTTGCCGGATCCGGATCGGGTGTTGCTGGGGGGAGGCGGCAAAGGGATCCGCGATCTGCTGCCGGTGGTGGCGGCCCGCCTGCAGCCTGAGGGGATCTTGGTGGCCAACTTTGCCACCCTGGAAACCTGCAGCGAAACCCTGCAATGGCTGCGCTCGCAGGGCTGGCAGGTGCGGCTAGAACACATCCAGATCTCCCGCTCCACAGCCCTGGCAGAAGGCACCCGCTTCGCCCCCCTTAACCCCGTTTACCTGCTGCAGGGGATCCCTTCAACTTTGCAATCTCGCTGAACCCCCTCCTTTGGGGTGGGGGGTGAGAGAAAAATTACCCCTCATCCTCCTCGTCGGTGGTGAACCCGGGTCGGTACAGATAGGAGGGGCGATTGGTCTTCTTAATTTGGTCTTTGAGGGATTCTAGGTCGATGTAGCGATCTGCCAAGTTGATCAGTTGGTCGCTGGTCATGGAACGCAAGCTGACCACCTCCACCCGTGCCCCTTGGTAGCTGACGGCATTGACCGCGTAGGCCAAATCCCCATCGCCGCTCACCAGCACTGCCGTCTCGTACCAACGCACCAGCGACAACATGTCCACAGCAATTTCCACATCTAGGTTGGCCCGCTTGGATCCATCGGGCAGTTGGGTCAGCTCTTTGGTAACCACGCGGTAGCCGTTGCGACGCATCCAGAGCAAAAACCCCTGCTGCTTTTCGTTGTTGCGATCGACGCCGGTGTAGAAAAAAGAGCGCAGAAGGGGAGAACGGCCGGTTAGCGTCTTCAGCAGGCGGGTGTAGTCGATCTCAATGCCCAGTTGCAGAGCGGCATAGAACAGATTGGATCCGTCGATGAAGATGGCCACACGACCACGGTTGTCCTGCAACGGATCCGAAGGCTGAAAGCCGGGATCGGGGTCAAGACGCAACATTCGGCTTTTCTTCTCCAAGTGGTTTTGGCAAAGGGATAGAAAAAGGTAAGGTATTAAAGGATATATGAACAAGGCATCGGCAAAAAAAGGCCCTGGCCGGGGAGATACGTCATTTACCCTAGCGCAGGAAACACCCCACCCCTGGAAGACTTCCAAAATCCTAAAGAAAAATACTTATCGGAGAGCTCTTGCGAATGACAGGCCAACAGGGGGCGCTGCCCTATCGTTTCCCGACCTCCCTGCACAGAGGGGTGTTGCGCAGCCGCTACAAGCGCTTCTTTGCCGAGGTGGAGCTGGAAAATGGGCAACAGGTAACCGCTCACTGCCCCAACACCGGGCCGATGACGGGGGTTTGCCAGGTAGGGGCACCTGTGTACCTCTCCCATCACCCCGATCCCAAGCGCAAATTGGCCTACACCTGGGAGATGATCCAGGTGGAAGGAGTGTGGGTGGGGATCAACACCGGCCTGCCCAATCGCCTGGTGGAATGGGGGCTGGAACAAGGGTGGTTTCCCCAGTTGGCGGGGTTTTCTCGTTGGCAACGGGAAGTGACCTGCGGCAGGAGCAAAATCGACTTCCTGCTGATAGGAGACTCTGGCTTGGCCTACCTAGAGGTTAAAAATACCACCTGGGCCGTGGGATCCCGCGCCCTCTTCCCGGATACGGTGACGACTCGCGGGCAAAAACACCTGGAAGATTTGATTGAGATCCGCCGGCAAGGGCAGCGGGCTCTGCTGCTGTACTGGATCAACCGTGCCGATTGCACCGAGTTCGCCCCTGGCGCAGAACGGGATCCCCGCTATGCCCATCTGTTTCGCCAGGCGCTGCAGGCGGGGGTCGAGGTGTTGCCCTACCGGATCGCGGTCTCGCCCCAGGGGATCCATCCCCTGGGTTTGGCCAAAATGGTGGCCTGAGCGTTGTCTTGGGAACCTGCTGCTATGCAAGTGGCCACCTGGAATGTCAACTCCATTCGCACCCGGTTGCCGCAAGTTTTGGCTTGGCTAGACAAGCAGGGATCCCTGGATGTGCTCTGCTTGCAGGAGACCAAGGTGGTGGATGAGGACTTTCCCCGCGCCCCCTTTGAGGAGCGAGGCTTTCATGTGGAGGTGTACGGGCAAAAGTCCTACAACGGCGTGGCCGTAATTAGCCGGGAGGTGCCGGAGAAGGTGGAGCGGGGGTTTGGCGCGCTGCTGTCGGCGGCTGCAGACCTGGACGAGCAAAAGCGGCTGATCGGCGCCCTCTACCACGGGATCCGCATTCTCAACCTCTACGTGCCCAACGGCGAGGCGGTGGGATCCGACAAGTACGCCTACAAGTTGCGCTGGCTGGCCACGCTGAAGGACTACCTGGCCGTTGCCCTCAGCCAAGGGGATCCCATCTTGCTCTGTGGGGACTTTAACATTGCCCTGGAAGACCGCGATATCTACGATCCCCAAAAGGCCGGAGAAATCATGGCCTCGGAGCCAGAACGGCAGGCCCTGCGGGAGATCCTGGCTTTGGGGTTTGAGGATGCCTTTCGCAAGTTTAACCCGGATCCCGGACATTTTAGCTGGTGGGACTACCGGGCCGGAGGGTTTCAGAAGAATCGCGGCTGGCGCATCGACCACCTCTACCTTTCTCCCCCGCTCCAGGACAAGGCCACTGCCTGCTGGATCGACGTCGAGCCGCGGCGGCTACAAAAGCCCAGCGACCATGCCCCTGTGGTTGTGGAGCTGGCGGTCTGAAATCCCCAGGCCGCTCCCTTGCCAATCTTTTCTCGAGACAAGAGCGGCTATCTACGCTAGGCTGGTAGATGTTAACGAATGTATCGGGCTACCGCCATGGCGCTCTTTGGTTTTGGCAAACTGAGCAAGAAGCTGACCTTGCCCACGCCGGAAGAGGCTTTGCCGGGCCGCTCCGAGCCAATGGCAATCGTTAACCGGCACTACGTCAAGGGCACGCCCCTAAAGCCCCCTTTTCCCGAGGGCATGGAGCTGGCCCTGTTCGGCATGGGCTGCTTTTGGGGAGCGGAGCGCAAGTTTTGGCAGTTGCCCGGGGTGTTCACCACTGCCGTGGGCTACGCTGGCGGGTATACCCCCAACCCCACCTATGAGGAGGTTTGCACCGGTTTGACTGGCCACAACGAGGTGGTGCGGGTGGTTTACGATCCCAGCCAGATTAGCTACCTGCAGCTTTTGAAGGTGTTTTGGGAAAACCACGATCCCACCCAAGGGATGCGCCAGGGCAATGATGTGGGCACCCAGTATCGCTCCGGCATCTACGTTTATTCCCCGGCACAACGGGAGCTGGCGGAAAAAACCCGCGATCTCTACCAGCAGGCTCTGAGCGTCCACGGCTACGGCCAAATCACCACTGAGATCCTGGACGCCCCAGAGTTCTACTACGCCGAAGACTACCACCAGCAGTACCTGGCCAAAAACCCACGCGGCTACTGCGGCCTGGGGGGCACCCAGGTTTGTCTGCCCGAGATCCTCACCGAGTCTGTCTAAGCCACACCCTGGCCGATGGCGGTCATGGCTGCCCTCACCCCCGGCCCCTCTCCCTCAGGGAGAGGGGGGTTAGAGCGTTGATTGCAAGGATCCCAAAAGATGTCTAGAAGATGCGGCGGGAAGGGGATCCCCGCTCCAGCAGCTCCTTGGCCACCAGGGTTACCACCGCCAGCAAGGAGAGCACCACTGCCGCCGCATAGGCCGAGCCCGTGGCATAGCTGCGGTAGGCATCTTCCACAAATAAGGGAAGGGTCTGGGTGCGGCCAATGATGTTGCCAGAGACCACCGCGACAGCGCCGAACTCCCCCATGGCGCGGGCATTGGTCAGGATGACCCCGTACAGGAGTCCCCAGCGGATGTTGGGTAGGGTGATGCGCCAGAAGATCTGCCAGGAATTGGCCCCCAGGGTTTTGGCGGCTTCTTCTTCCTCGCTGCCGGCCTCTTCCAACACCGGCAGTACCTCCCGCACCACAAAAGGGAGCGTGATGAAAGCCGTGGCCAGCACAATGCCCGGAAAGGCAAAGATGACCCGCAGGTTCCAGGATCCCAGCCAACCCTGACGGCCAAAGAGGAGCACCAGCATCAGGCCGGCCACCACCGGGGAAATGGAAAAGGGCAGATCGATCAAGCTGAGCAGCAAAGCCCGCCCCGGAAAACGGCGGTGGGCCAAGGCCAAGGCGGCACAGAGACCAAAAAAAGTATTGAGGGGAACAACAACCAGCGCCGTCAGCACCGTCAATCGGAGGGCGCTGAGCAGCTCCCGCTCGGTCAGGTGCTGGAGAAAAGCTGGGATCCCTTCTCGAAACGCCTGATAAAAGATGTTCACCACCGGGATCCCAAGCAGCAGGGCGATGTAGAGCCCGACAATGCCGATCAACAGGCCCGACAGCCAAGGGTTTGTCGATGGCTCCGGTTGGACACCCGCTATCCCGTCAGGTTTCATGGCGACTTCCCCAGGCTTGCAGAAGGTTAATCACCACCAGCGACAAGAACGAGATCCCCAGCATCGCCGTCCCGATCACCGTTGCCCCGGCATAGTCGTACTGTTCCAGCCGCTGGATCACCAGCACTGCCGCGATGAGATCCCGGAAGGGGATGCTAGAGGCGATGATAACAATGGAGCCATATTCACCCACAGCACGGGAAAACCCTAGGGCCACGCCGGTCAACACGGCGGGCAAAATCTGGGGCAGCACCACCCGCCAGAAGGTCTGCCAGCGGGAGGCGCCCAAGCTCCAGGCCGCCTCTTCCACATCTCGTTCCAGCTCCTGCAGCACCGGCTGTACCGTCCGCACCACAAAGGGAAAAGAGATAAACAGCATCGCCACCCCCACCCCCAGCCGGGTAAAGGCAATGCGGATCCCCAAGGGGGCCAAAAGGGATCCAATCCAGCCGTTGCTGCTGTAAACGGTTGCCAGGGTGAGGCCGGCCACAGCCGTGGGCAGGGCAAAGGGCAGATCGATCAACCCCTCGAGGAGCTTTTTGCCGGGGAAGGCGTAGCGCACCAACACCCAAGCCGTCAGGGTGCCCATTACGCCGTTAACCAAAGCCGCCAGCAGCGCGGTTACAAAAGTAACCTCATAGGCGGAGAGGGCCACCGGATCCGTCGCGATCCGCCAGAACTCCGCCCAGCCGACGCTGCTGGACTTGGCGATCAAGGCCGCCAGCGGCAAGGCCAACATCAGGAAGAGATAGCCCAAGCTCAGCCGCCACGGCCAAGACAGTTGAAACCCGGCTTGCTGCAACTTTCCTCAAGCTCCCAGCGACATCGGACTCCGTCCCGCCATTGCCAGCGGGGTCATGGCAGTTTTCTTATCGTTTTTTTTGAGGGGAAAGGCCTTGACCACCTTGGGGCGGACATAGACCTGCTGCCCCACCTGCAGCGGCTGGCTGGCATATTGCTCGCGGCTGAGGTGGGCCCACAGGGATCCGCCATCGCTGAGAATCAGCTCCGCCTGGATCTCCCGCCCCAGGTGGATGATCTCTTTGACCCAAGCCGAGACGCCGCTGCTATTGGGGTTGACCTCGATCTGCACATCGTGGGGGCGCAAGAAGAGCTGGTGCGGGCCCGCCTGGGCCTCGGGAAGCTGGCAAGATAACAGGGAGCGGGGAGAGAGCTCGTTGACCGGGCCGATGAAGCTCATGACAAAGGGAGTGGCCGGGTGATCGTAGATCTCGGCAGGGGATCCCACCTGTTCGATCCGCCCCTGGTTCATGACCACGATCTGGTCGGCCACCTCCATGGCTTCCTCTTGGTCGTGGGTGACCAAGACGGTGGTGACGTGTACCTCGTCGTGCAGGCGCCGCAGCCACTGGCGCAGCTCCTTGCGCACTCTGGCATCCAGCGCCCCAAAGGGCTCATCCAGGAGCAACACCTGCGGCTCCACCGCCAAGGCGCGGGCCAGAGCCACCCGCTGCCGCTGTCCCCCCGAAAGCTGTGAGGGGTAGCGATCCCCAAACCCTGATAGTTGCACCAGCTCCAGCAGCTCGTCCACCCGTGCCCGGATCTCAGCCCGCGAAGCTTTGCGGATCTCCAGGCCAAAGGCAATGTTCTGCCGCACCGTCATGTGCTTGAACAGGGCGTAGTGCTGGAAGACAAAGCCGACGTTGCGCTCCTGGACGCTGGCATGGGTGGCATCCCGCCCGGTGAGGAAAATCCGCCCCGTGTCCGGCTTTTCTAGGCCGGCAATCAGGCGCAAGAGGGTAGATTTGCCGGAACCCGACGGCCCCAACAGGGCAACCAGGGATCCCGTGGGAATGGTGAGATCCGTAGGGTGGAGAGCCTGAAACTGCCCAAAACGCTTCGATACCCCTGCAATGGTGATGCCCATAGGTTCTGCCTAGCTAAGGGTTGGCCGGATGGCGCTGCCTATCCCTGAGGAGGTAGGGAGCCTCTAATCTACGGTAAACCTGTCAACAAACCGTTGATACTGCTCCCAGGATACCTTGAATGGGGATGCAAAACAAGGGAGGCTCCCTACAACCCAGCTTGGATGCGGTCAAACACAGCCCCATCGGCAAAGAAGCGGTTTTGGATTGCTTCCCAGCCGCCCAGGTCGGCAACGGTTACCAGCTTCTCAATGGGAGGGTACCGCTGGGCAAACTCTTGCGCCACCGTCGGCTCCACCGGACGGAAACCCACCTCGGCAAAGGCCCGCTGCGCTTCTGGAGTAAACAGGTAGTTCACAAAGGCTTCGGCCACGGCGCGGGTTCCTTTTCGCTCCACCGTGGCATCCACCACGGCTACGGGGTTGTCGATGGAAATGTTGGGATCCGGCACCACGTAGGGCAAGGGCTGGCCGCGCAGGCCGGCCAGGATCACCTCCTGTTCGTAGGTGAGCAGGGCATCCCCCTGCCCTTTTTGGAAAAAGACATCGGTGGCTTCCCGCGAGTCCCGCGGCAGGACGCGGACATTTTTGTAGACCTGGGTGGTGAAGGCCAGGGCTTGGGGCTCCGGAACAGCACTCCAGAGGGCCAAAAAGTTCCAGCGGGCGCCCCCTGAGGTTTTGGGGTTGGCGGTAACCACCTGCAAGCCAGGCCGGGCCAGGTCCAGCCAAGAGTGGATAGCGTGGGGGTTGCCCTGCCGCGTGACGATCACCACCACCGAGCGGGTAACGATCCCTTGGTTGGGCGTGCGGCTTTCCCAGCCCGGTCGAATGAGACCGGCAGCCACAAGGCGCTCCACATCCAGGCCCAGGGCCAGGGCCACCACATCGGCATCCAGCCCGTCAATGACCGCCCGCGCTTGTGTGGCCGAGCCGGCGTAGCTGCTTTCTACGCGCACCCGTTGGCCGGTCTGGGCCAGCCAGTGGGCCTCAAAGGCAGGGATGATCTGCCGGTAGGCATCGCGGGTCACCGCAAAAGAAGCTAGGAGAATCCTCACTTCCCCTTGGGATCCCACCCCACAGCCGCCCAGCCCCAGCAGAAGTCCCAGGAGCAGGGATCCCACCGCCAGCCACCGCCCCACTCTCCCAAACCAGACCACCGCGACAGGTGAGGGGATCCCCAATGGGTTCCCTGCTGTCCCTTCCATGTTCACCCCTATCCCCAAAAACTTCTCCACTTCTGTGTCCCTCACCCCCGGCCCCTCTCCCAAAGGGAAATTGCCCAAGCGCTCCGCGCCGCTCACGCGACCACCCCCAGCCCCTCTCCCAAAGGGAAATTGCCCAAGCGCTCCGCGCCGCTCACGCGACCACC
>NZ_JANSJI010000356.1:0-3024 GCF_047462475.1 Synechococcus sp. H55.11 | reverse complement strand
ACTTTTTCCGGAATCGAGTGCAATTGGATTACAAGTGCGAGGAAATAAATTCTATACCTACAAGCACCATACACCTGACTATAACTGACCCTATTCGAGAAAGTGCAGGCATTGCTGCAGGGCGCGCTGCACCGAGCCCAGGTAGCCCTCTCCGAACAAGTTGAGATGGTTGAGCCAGTGGTAGAGCTGGTAGAGAGGCTTGCGGTGGGGATACCCCTCGTTCAAGGGATAGGCCTGCTGATAAGCCTGATAGAACGCCGGCGGAAAACCGCCGAACAGCTCTGTCATCGCCAGATCTGTCTCCCGATCCCCGTAGTAGACGGCTGGGTCGAAGATCACGGGGGATCCATCGGCCAAGGCCCCGTAGTTGCCCCCCCACAGATCTCCATGTAGCAGAGCGGGTTCCGGCCTATAGTCCTGAAAAAACGCTTCCAGCTTCGCCATCACCCGTTCGGCTTGGGTCACCCACGTGCCGCGGTATCCCCGTTGGCAGGCCAGCTTGACTTGGTAGAGCAGCCGCTGTTCCCGATAAAAGTCCGGCCAGTTTGGCCGCCAACTGTTGATTTGCGGCGTGGAGCCGATGGTATTGTCGCGATCCCAGCCATAGCTCCCGTTGGGAGACAAGGTGCGATGCAACTGGGCCAACTGGGATCCCAAGAGACTGGCCGTGTGGGGACGGGGCGAGGTTAGCTCCAAGTACTCCAGCACCAAGTAGGCTTGGCTTCCTACGGATCCCCAAACAATGGGTCGAGGCACCCGAATGGCGTGGGCAGCCGCCAGGGTTTGCAAGCCCGCCGCTTCTGCCGCAAACATCTCCAGCGCCCTCTCTCCCCCACGGGCCAATTTGACGAAGTAGTCTCTCGACCCTTCTGTAAGAGGGTTTTGGGGAGCGCAGGAAAACCGATAGGTGGCGTTGATGCTGCCCCCGCCCACAGGACGATACCGCAGGGGCTGGATGGGATCCCCTGTCGCTTGCGAAAGGTGCTGGGCAATGGCTTGCCAAAGAGTTTGCATCAACAGCAAAAGTTAGTTGTTGGGGGAAAACAGGTACTTAATTGACATATTCTCCATAGCTTGCCTCAGACTCTCCGCCACAGCCCATCCGTTGCTGACCAGGACGCCGTTCGCCTGCTCTCATTTTGATCTTGAATTGATCTTGAAACTGATTTTTCTCCTTGCCTAGTGCCTGCTGGGCCAATGTCGGGTAGAGTTGGCGATAGCCATCCTGATGTCGGTTAACGCTTATGAATAGCCCGAACCCGGATCGCGATCCCGCCTTTTCACCCCGCGCTCAGCAGGGCAGTCTGGGTTGGAGCCTTGGCTTGTTTTTCGGATCCCTGGCTTGGGCAGGATGGACAAGTCAACCGCCAACTTGGGCTCAACCGGTCGAGCAGCAACCGCAAGAGGAAGTCTTTGTGCTGGAGCGCAACATCGATCCTGGGGCGCAAATCCGGGTGCGTAACGAGCTGGTCAAGATCTGTGGCGACTATCGCTGCGAAGGCTATCGCTTTGCGGTGCGGGTGCCGATTGGCCCTGAAGATACTCTGGAAACTCTGCTGGGGCGGCTGGATGCTGAGATGCGGCGGGAGGTGGATCGGGTGTTTCAAACTCGGCCCGATCTCAATCGGGTCATCGTCGATGGCTATGTCTTTTCGGGAACTCCCGCTTTTGTTGGCCGAGAAGTGCTGTTGCAAACGATGTTTGTTCCCCGTCACCGTTGGCAAGTGGGTCGCTTGGGGCCAGAGCAAGACGCGATTTTCTACGCCGAGCTGCTGCCCCAGGTGACGCCTTTTCTCACTCCATCCCCAACCCCCACGCCCGCACCTGGGCCTGTACCCGGAGAGGCTGTGCCCCCTCTGCCCCCAGCTCCTGTGGCAACGCCTACCCCTGAAGAAACCCCAGCCGCTCCACCGCCGCCGGGGGGTGTGATCGAACGGCAGCCCATTCGGCCTTGAGGGGGTTGCTCGCTTTAAATGCCCTCTGGGTCGAGAGGGATCCCACCATTTTTGCCCTCAGTCTGTTGCCGTTGGAGCTGGGGTGGGGTTGAGTCCTGGGTCGCCGTGATCTAGGCTTCAAAATTAGGAGGGATCCCCTCGGTTGATGGCTTGACTGGATCGGTGTCGGCGGCATGGCAGGACACAGCAAATGGGCCAACATTAAACGGCAAAAGGCCCGTGTAGATGCCAAAAAGGGCAGCCTATTTACCAAACTTTCGCGGGCCATTATCGTGGCGGCTCGCAGCGGCTTGCCAGATCCGGATGGGAATTTTCAGTTGCGGGCGGCGGTGGAGAAAGCCAAAGCGGCGGGGATGCCCAGCGAGAACATCGAACGGGCCATCGCCAAGGGAGCCGGCAACTGGAGCGATGACAGCCCCCTGGAAGAAGTTCGCTACGAGGGCTATGGCCCCGGCGGGGTAGCGGTGTTGATCGAGGCGATGACCGACAACCGCAACCGCACGGCTGCCGAGGTGCGAGAAGCTTTCAACAAAACCGGCGGCAGCTTGGGAGAAGCCGGCTGTGTGAGCTGGATGTTCCGACAGCGAGGGGTGATCAGCCTGGAGAACGTGGCGGATCCCGAAGCCCTGTTGCTGGCGGTGGCAGAAGCAGGGGGCGATGACCTCAAGGTGGAGGGAACCAGCGCAGAAGTATACTGCGACTACTCCTTGCTCGAGCAGGTGGCCACGTATCTGAAAAAAGAGGGCTGCCAAGTGCAAGATGCCGCCATCCGCTGGATCCCATCCAATGAGGTTCAGGTGGGGGATCCCGACACCGCCAAGCTGGTGCTCACCTTGATGGAACGTCTGGATAGCCTGGACGATGTGCAAAATGTCTACGCCAATTTCGAGATCGACGAGGCGGTGATGGAAAGCCTAGCCTGAGGACACCCTTCTATTGAAGCGACAGGAAACTCTCATCAGAGCTGCATTGCCGGCCACACCTACAAACAAAACGTTTCTCTAAGTCGTTATTGCTACACAACGCTCTAACTCCCCTCTCCCTGAGGGAGAGGGGTCGGGGGTGAGGG
>NZ_JANSJI010000354.1:7106-11642 GCF_047462475.1 Synechococcus sp. H55.11 | reverse complement strand
CTACCAAGCCTCCCATGACCGGATCGGAGCCGGCCAATTGCTGCCCACCCAGAACGGGATCAAAGTTTTCCGCCATCCCTGACCTCAAGTTAACCTCCCAACCACCTGCTGCTGCATAAGGGTCTTTTGAGTTTGCAAATCTACTACCGTTACCCGCAAAGTTCGCCCAGCATCGACGGCAAAGGTGACCTGCAAACGATCCACTCCTACCTGCCCTGGGGGCTTGAGAGGAATGGAAAGCTGCTTGTGGCTCCCAAGGGGACGAAAGCTAGAAGCTGCGCTGCTGTTGCGAATCTGCATCCGACCGTCGGGACCGTAAACAACCTCGGTTGCCCCTTCCTCGGCCATCTCACCAACCACCAGGTTGATGTGGCTTTGTCCATTGGCGTTGGCCTGCAAGGGAGGCAGTTCCACCGTGGCAGGATAGGCCGTGCCGCTCTTAAAGAGAGGGAAAAAGTCGGGCGCCTGCAAATAGGGATTCCAGAGCCGCAGGGCGTAGGTATGGCGGAGATGATCTTGAAGGCGGGCAAACTGGGTGAAGGCCAGAGCGCCGTGGGCCACTGCCTCAAACGGCTTGTGGTACTTAACCTTGTCGCGGCCAAAGAGGCTAATGACCTGATGCTGCACCCCTGGAATGAGGCTGGTGCCACCCACCAACACCACCTGGTGGATATCTCGTTTAGAGATCCCTTTGTTGTGGGCTTTCTCGATGACCTCATCGATGGCTTCTCTTAGCCGCGTCAGCAGGCCGCGCTCTTCCAACAGCTCCTGGAGTTGTTCGCGCTGAAGCATTAAAGTGTGGGTCTCAAAGGAGTCTTCATCCAGCCAGGCCTCGCTGGCCTGAGAATGGCTGGAGAGGCGGATCTTGAGCCGCTCGGCAACCTCGCACAGAACCTGGAAGCTGCTGGCCGGAACCTGCTGTCGCTTGCGGCCCAACTGCTCCAGCACCCATTCGGCAATCCAGATATCGATATCGACGCCGCCACAGCCATAGGCCCGGTCAGTTTTGGCAATGACCTCAGCTCGGTAAGCAGTGCCCTGCTTTGGCTTCAAGATTTTGACCAAAGAGAGGTCGAGAGTTCCGCCCCCCAAATCGACCACCAAAATCAGGGATCCCGGTTCCTGCACCCCGTAGCCCAAAGCAGCCGCGGTGGACTCGTCGAGGAACACAACCTGTTGGATCCCTAGGGAGCCAAACACCTCTTGCAGGTTGTGCAAATAGGCCTCGTAGGCTCCCACCGGCACGGTCAAGATCACCTTATCGGGCTGCCAGCCCTCCGCCTTGAGTTTGGCAAGAAGCTGCTGCAGAAAGATCCGCGTGGCCTCTTGGGCTGTGTAGGCCTGTCCATCCACATAGGTTGGGGCCGGCTGGAATTGTTGAGAGAGATCCCGCTTAAAGCCTTTGAATAGGCGCTTGGGATCCCGTTTGGCCTGGGCAGGTGCCCCAATCAAAAATTGCTGGTTTTGGCCGACAAAGAGAACCGAGGGAATTAGAGGCGGGCTGCCGTCGTAGCGGTGGGTGATCCCTGGTATGTCGATCACAATCGGCTTTCGATTTTGATA
Source organism: Synechococcus sp. H55.11 (assembly GCF_047462475.1). Lineage (NCBI taxonomy): Bacteria > Bacillati > Cyanobacteriota > Cyanophyceae > Synechococcales > Synechococcaceae > Synechococcus > Synechococcus sp. H55.11. The sequence continues at coordinate 10,079 of NZ_JANSJI010000354.1, read as the reverse complement.
GGCACAGACCACCGTATTGGAAGTGCCAAAATCAATAGTCAACGTCGTCATGCTGCCAGGGAAGGTAGAGTGCGACTGACTTTGGCTCGAACCAAAATTTGATCCCTAAGTCGATAGCCCACAAAGCGAACGTAGACCGGCTCGCCCGCCTGGATATCCTCCTCATCTGCCTGGTGGCTTTCTGGGTCATAGGCCACCTGTTGCCACACCTGGCCAATGGTTTCCAACTGCCAGTCTTCCAACAAGTTGCCCAGACAGTTCAGCAAAGCCAAGACTTGCTGGGCAGGGTAATCCGGTCGCCTCTGCACAACCTGCTGCAGGGTGGGGTATTGCACCAAAAGAGGCTTGAGCTTTTCCACCAGTTCGGCGCGGATTTGATGACGCAATTGCCCTTCCTGCTGTTCTAGCTGTTTGTGCAGCCGCTGCACTTCCTGAGCCGTTTCTGCAGGCTCCAATGCTAGCTCGATTCCGCTGAAATCTTGAATAAGGCTCGGCAAGGACACTTGCAAAATGCTGGCCGCTCGATTGAGATCGGCTAACTTCAGCTTTTCGGCCTGGCCAGTTCTCAGGGCATTTAGGGCTCCTCGACTCAGTTTGGCCTTTTGTCGAAGCTCTCGCCAGGTTGAGATACCGGCAGCCTGCATGAGATTGCGCAGCAGGGTATCATGACTTTTCGTATCATGACTTTTCATTTCAGAGTTACGACTCCAAAATGGAATCCTAGCCAGAGTCCTTTGGATCCCTTTGGTTAAACCAGACAGGGGATCCAGAAAGGGGTTTGGGGCATTCATAAACGCTCTACCTGACGCTGGACATCTTGTTCTATGACTGGGGCCTGGTCATATTCAGGCAACAGCTCCCTTTTTTGAACTGTGCCCAATGCCCTTTCTATTTCCTCAGTTAGGTCAAGGCAGCCCTTGCCTTTGACATTAAGCACGCGCTCAATCACGTTGCCATCTTTGTCGATGATGTATTCAACCTGTTGATATTCCGCCATAACGCCTCCTCAAGCCCAGCGCCCCAACACAATCCTGATCTGCCCTTCCTCGTCCACAGATTCCGACTCTACGGTAAACCCCTTCTCCACTGCCGTTGCAAGGACGGCGTGATAAGCATACCTGCGCTGAATTTTGGGGATAAAGTCGGGAAAGACCTGGCGGTCATATTCAGAGATTATTGCCTCGTAGTGATCGCCCTTCCACTTAAAGCCAATATCGTTGCTAGCAGCACTTAAGTACTTTCTTCGGATAACAATGTCTGCCGTCTGAGGTCGCCTATCGCCTAGGTAGCCATATAGAGGAAGGTCGGATCCCTCTTCTATGTGAGAGTAGCCAACATCGTTTAGAGCCTTTATCAAAGCCTCTCGGTTCTTAAACTGAGTTTGGATGTACGTGAAGTGCGACATTCTCTCCTCCTAAAGTTAGAGTCTTTCTTGCTTCACCTCACCTGGCTATGGGTGCCCTCTGTTTTTTGACCGAGGAGCACTTGGGCCATCTCTATCTTCGCACTATCCCCTGCCAAAGCCCTTAGCTCAGCAAAGGCTGCTTCAAAGTCTCCTTACTTTTTAAAGCAGGCTTCATCCAAAAATCTCCAGAATCCCGCCACAGCAAGGCCACGCCTCTATCCTAAAGCAGCTCTCTTGGATTAAAAAGTGTTTGCTAGGATACAAACCTGCGTGGCCCTAGCCAAAGAAATTGATGGAGCCAACCAAGAGTGTTTAGTTCTCCCTGTTCTTCTCGGCTGGGAGATGCCGATTGGGATCCGACGTAGGAGGAGGAGGCAGTTGAGGGGTACTGGGGTAACCAAACCAGATGCTTGCCAAACCTTTGAACCAAAGGGAGAGCCAGATCCACTGCCACTGAAAATCAAGTTTTGCGCCTTCTAGGATGGCATTGTCTAGGTTGGATCCCTCCAAGTTGGCGTAGCTCAAATTGGCCTTCCTCAGATTGGCTTGGCTGAGGTTGGATCCTCCTAGATCCGCTCCAATGAGGCTGGCTCCACTTAGGTTTGCCCCGACCAGTTGCACCCCGTTGAGCTTGGCCCAATTCAAGTTAGCGCCGCTCAGGTCAACCCCACTCAAGTTTCTCTTGGAGGCTTGACCGTTGACGATCTCCCACACCAGACGCCACTTGGCCTCGATCTGGGTTGCAGGAGAAAGGATCACCCGCTGCAGACTGGCCAGCTCCAGATCTGCCCCCCTCAGGTCGGCGCCGCTGAGGTTGGCTCCGCCCAGATAGGCCCTACTCAGCTTGGCTCCACCGAGATCGGCGTGGGTTAGGTTGGCCCCGCCCAGCTTGGCCCTCTTTAGATTGGCTCCACCTAGGCTGGCCTCGCTCAGATCTGACCCAATCAAATAAGCCTGGCTTAGGTTAGCTCCACTGAGCCTTACCCCGCTGAGGTCTGCCCGGCTGAGGTTGGCCTTTCTCAAGTCCGCCCCTCTCAAGTCTGTTTGGCTCAGCTCCTGCGAATGGGCGCCAGCATGGAAAATCATGAACCACCAGCTACTCTCCGGACTGGCCTCTACAGAAATCACCGTCCATCTCAAGCTAGGCAAGTTCAGGTCTGTCTTGCCCAGTTTGGCTTCGCTGAGGTCGGCCCCGATGAGGCTGGCCCCCCTTAGATCCGCGCCGTTGAGTTTAGCCCGTCTCAGCTTGGCTCCGACGAGGTTGGCTTGCGTCAACTTGGCCCCCACAAGTTTGGCCTGGGCTAGTTCGGCCTTGATCAAGCTGCTTCCACTGAGGTTGGCACCGCTTAGGTCTGCCCCGCTGAGATCCGCTTGGTTTAAGTTGGCCCCCCTCAGATCCGCCTGGCTTAGATTGGCTTTGCTCAACTCTGCCCACTGTAGGTCTACGCCGCAGAGGTTGGCCCCGCTCAGGTCGGCTCCCACCAAGCTCACGCCAGGGAGCCTGATCCCGCTCAGATTTGCCCAGCTCAAGTTTGCCCCGCTCAAGTCCGCCTGAGCTAGGTTTTTTC
>NZ_JANSJI010000354.1:0-7006 GCF_047462475.1 Synechococcus sp. H55.11 | reverse complement strand
CCTGAGCGTGGCCGTTGACAATTTCCCAGACCAGCCGCCACTTGCGGTCAATTTGGGTTTCAGGGGAAAGGATAGCTCCCCGCAGGCTGGCCAGTTGCAGGCAAGCTGCGCCCAAATCGGCCCGACTGAGGTTGGCTCCCTCCAAGCTGGCCCACCGGAGGTCGGCTCCCTGGAGGTCGGCTTCCTGCAAGTTAGCACCGACAAGCCTTGCCCCCCTTAGGTCTGCTTGCGCCAAGTTGGCCCCCCTCAGGTCAGCCCAATCCAGGTCTGCCCCGCTCAAGTCCGCCTGAGCTAGGTTTTTTCCCTGAGCGTGGCCGTTGACAATTTCCCAGACCAGCCGCCACTTGCGGTCAATTTGCGTTTCGGGGGAAATGACGACCCACTTCAGGTTGGCGTCTGCCAGATTAGCTCCTTGCAAGTTGGCGCCAATGAGATTGGCCCCCATCAGGTTAGCTCCCTTTAAGTCGGCTCCTCTCAGATCTGCGCCGCTGAGGTCTGCCTGGCTGAGGTTGGCTCCAATCAGGCTGGTGTGGCTTAGATTGACCTGGCTCAGCCTTGCCCGAACTAAACTGGCCCCACTTAAGTCGAGCCCCCTTAGATCTAGCCGGCTGAGGTTGCCCCCCCTCAGATCTGCCCAGCGAAAGTCCCGCTCGCCGGCTCGATATCTCTCTTCAGGGTTTCCAACTGGACGTAGGGGAACGGGATATCTTTTTGCTACTTGCACCAGTTGAGGGATGCCAGAGTTCAGTAGGGTTTTCCAAACCGCAAACTGCACTTCCCAATCCAGGGGTTGTAGCATTGTCTGTAGAAAAAGCTTTCTGCTTCTTTCGCCAAAACTTCCAATAGCTCCATTTCCGCTAACGAGATCCCCCCTTCTAGGAACTAACTGAACGGCTTCTGAACCACCGGCAACTCCCTCAGCTTCAGCCTGTCCACAGTCTCTTGTAGCCACGGCCCACCCCCTGTTGGCTAGCTTCGTCTCTATTTTTACCTTGACCCTGGAGAGGTCTCAAGTCAAACTTGAGGGGTTCTCTCCAGGAGGTCAATCTTAATCGAGTCTTAAGATTGTCTAGAGCATTTCAAGCACGCCAGGCTTGAGAAGAGGAGTTCAAACCTGGAAAAGGGATCCCTTGTGCCAGACAATTGAATTGATGGTTATTTCAAACTCGATTAAGACGTTCTCTAGGCACTCCGCGCTGCCGGTGCGTTCGCGACTGCGTTGTGTAGCAGTAACAACATAACGAACCGTTTCAGCTACCCATGCCTCAGTCGGTCTGGGCCAAGGGATCCCGGCAACGCTTGCAGGCAGCAGGTAGATAAAGGGTGTCGCGGCGGCCAAACCACTCGTAGCGGTGATCCCGGATCTGGGCGTAGCCCCAGTCTCCCAAAAGCTTAAGGCCGGGGAGGTTGCGGTAGAGGGCCAGCCACAGGGATCCGCTGGGCAAGAGGGCGGCAATGTGTTCGACGGCGTCGGATCCCTGCCAGCGGCGCTCTGGCTGCTCCAGGTCGATCAGGATCATCCCCCGTTCCATCTGCTCGGGTGGGATCCCCCATTGGGCCAGGGTGGCCGTGTCTTGCATGGGGGCGTAGCGAAACTGCTGGCCGCGATCCAGTTGCTCTAAAAGCTTGACCCCATTGGCGCAAAGGTTGCACAGGCCGTCGTAGATGACCAGGTAGGGCATAGGGATCCTCAGGCAGGGGGCTGGGCCAAAATCCGGGCTTGGTAGTCGGCCTCGGAAAGCAGTTGCTGCGGCTGCCGATCCAGGAACAACCGGCCCAAGAGGTGATCGTATTCGTGCTGGAAGATGCGGGCCGGAAAGTCCCGCCAGACCACCTGCTGCCGCGATCCCGCAGGGGTGTAATACTCCACCTCCACCTCGCGGGCACGGGCCACCAAGCCGCGGCAGTTGGGCACGCTCAAGCAGCCCTCCCACCCCAACACCTGCTCGTCACTCAAGGCCAAGGGACGGGGGTTAATCATGACCAGGGGCTCCATCTGGGGTGCATCGGGATAGCGAGGGTTGGGACGGGAGGCCACGATGAGGATCTGGAGAGGGGATCCCACCTGAGGGGCGGCCAGACCCACCCCTTGCGCCTCTTTCAAAGTGGCGAGCATCTCTTCAATTAGGCTTTGCAAAGCCGGCGTCCCAAACTCGGCGACCGGCTCAGCCACCTGCGTCAGGATGGGATCCCCTATTTGGTGTAGACGCAAGCCCATAGTGTAATTTTTCAAAGCCTCTTCTCCCAGTCTAACGGGGATCCTGGTGGGCAACCTTGCTAGCGATCTTTGCGGCTGGCTACCGTTTCCAAAGCCAGCTTGGAGCGCTTCAGCCCCTCAGGAATGGGGATGGGGTAGTGGCCGGTAAAGCAAGCCGAGCAAAAGGAATTGGGATCCCGACCTGTGGCGGCCAGCATGCCTTCCCAGCTCAAGTAGGCCAATGAGTCCACCCCGATTTTCTCGGCAATTTCTGCTACCGAATACTTGGCGGCAATGAGCTGGTCTTGGCTGTCGGTGTCAATGCCGTAGAAGCAGGGATGGGTAACGGGGGGGCTGGAGATGCGCATGTGGACCTCCGTAGCTCCTGCCTGGCGCAGGGCTTTGACGATTTTCTGGCTGGTGGTGCCCCGCACAATCGAGTCGTCTACAATCACAATCCGCTGCCCCCGCAGCACGTCTTCGAGGGGGTTGAGCTTCATGCGAATGCCCCGCTCCCGCATCGACTGGGTGGGCTGAATAAAGGTGCGGCCCACATAGCGGTTTTTAATTAGCCCTTCCGTGTAGGGGATCCCCAGTTGGCGGGCATAGCCAATGGCTGCCGGTGTGCCGGAGTCGGGCACCGAGATCACCCAGTCGGCCTCTGCCGGAGCTTCTTTGGCCAGTTGTTCTCCCAGCCGCACCCGGTAGGAGTAGAGGCTCTCCCCGTGCATGCAACTGTCGGGGCGGGCAAAGTAGATCATCTCAAAGATGCACAGTTTGGGGTTGGCCTCGGCCCAGCGCAGCGATTGCAACCCCTGACGGCTGATCCACACCAGTTCTCCCGGCTCCACCTGGCGCAGATAATCCGCTCCAATGATATCCAAAGCACAGGTTTCCGAAGCCAACACGTAGTGCAGTGGCTGGGCTTCTGGGTGGTTGAGCGTGCCGTCGCTGCAGAGGATCCCCAGCCTCTGCGGTTGCAGCAGCTCCTGTCTGGCGGGGTTGCTGCTCAAAAGCCCCAACACCAGCGGACGCACGCCGTAGGGATCCCGCGCCCCAATCAGACCCTCTGGCGTGCCGATAACTAGACTGAAAGCCCCGCGGCAGCGGCGCAAAGCTTGACAGGTGGCTCCCACCCAGTCTTGACCTTGGTTCACTGCCTGGGCAATGGTGTGGGCAATACATTCCGAGTCGGTGCTACCGGTGAGGTGGCACTCGGCAGCTTCCAGTTCACGCCGTAGCTCTTCGGCATTGACCAAGTTCCCATTGTGAGCCAAAGCCAGCGGCCCCAAGCGGGTTTCCACAATCACCGGCTGGGCGTTGGCCATGCGGCTGGATCCCGTAGTGGAGTAGCGGGTGTGGCCTACTGCCAGATCGCCGCTGAGCTGGCCTAAGTTCACCTCGTCAAACACTTGGGAAACCAGCCCCATTGCCTTGTGCACTCGGCAAAAGGCCCCCTCAAAGGTGGCAATCCCCGCCGATTCCTGGCCGCGGTGCTGCAGGGCAAACAGCCCAAAGTAGGTCAGCTTGGCCACCTCCTCGCCGGGGGCCAAAATGCCGAACACGCCGCAGGCCTCTTTGGGCCCTTCCTGAGCTGGCGATGGTTCTGCTTCCACCTTTGCTGCCATGGATCCCCTCTTGCTGTGGCACTTATCAGTCTAACCCGAGCGCTCTTGAGATCTCACCGCCAAGGCGGATCCCATGCGATTGGTGACACCCATAGTGTTTGCAAAAAATTGAGGCTCTATCTATAGTGTTAGGAGCACTTGCGAGACTCTGCTTTCGCGGTTGAGGGAGCAGGACGGTGCGGGTTTTTGAGTTGAACGCTGCCGAGACTCGGTTTTCCTAACAAACCCCCAAGCTTGTGTTGTGAGGAGCCAAAGCCCATGAAACAGCAGCCCCCTAGGTTCCGTCAGAGCTGGATGTTGGCAATCTCTGCGATGAAAGCCAGTGTAGCCGCTTTTGTGTCGTTGTCACTGGTGGCCTGCCAAGAAGATGGCCGCGAGCAACCCTCGGTTACCATTACTCCTGTGCCGGTAACGGTTGTGGCACCGACGCCCACGCCTTTTCTCGTCCCCAGTCCCCTCCCGACGCTCACTCCCGTCCAGACGCCTCTGCTCACCCCGACCCCCACTCCACTCTTGAATCCGTTCCCCAGTCCTTCCCCCACCGCATCCTTCTCGGCGGAGCCACCTTCGATTGCCGTGGTATCGCTGGCGGACGCGCGACAGACGGTTCCTTTCAATGTCTTGGTGGCCGTGACAACTCCTGCGGGTTTGGGAGCTGGCATCAGCTTCCGGGTGGAAATCCGGCGGAACCCTCTCACGCTGACGTTTGATTTCACCGCCGCTGCTGTCGGCTGTCAGGCCAACAGCAAAACCTGCATTGGCACCATCCCCATTACCATTCCCGCTTCTGCTCCCACCGGGGAGTATGAAGTGACGGCGATGGTGGCGGATACCCAAGGCCGCATCGCCTCCGCCAAGGCTCCTCTGCGGGTGTTGCCTGCGCCCAGCCCTTCCCCTTCACCAACGCCAGCCGGCACCCCCAATCCCTTTCCCTCGGTATCGCCTTCGCCTAGCCCCAGTCCTACTCCCAGCCCTTCGCCAACGCCGACGGCCAACCAAAGGAGCGCCCCAACTCCCTAGGGCAGCTCTTGAAGGACTTGCCTCAAGGTGGCGACCAAGCGTTCAATGTGGGTTTCCTCGATGATCAAAGGTGGGGAAAGGGCGATGGTATCACCTGTGGTGCGGATCAGCACGCCCCGTTCGTAGCAGCGTAAGAAAGCTTCAAAAGCCTGCGCTGTCGGTCGGCCAGGGATCCCTTCCAATTCAATGGCCCCCACCAAGCCGAGGTTGCGCACATCGATGACATGGGGCAAGCCCCGCAGAGAATGGAGAGCTTCTTCCCAGAGGGGGGCGAGGCTGGCGGCCCGCTCCAACAAGCCTTCTTCTTGATACAGGTTCAGGGTGGCCAAGCCGGCGGCACTGGCAACCGGGTGGCCGGAGTAGGTATAGCCGTGGAAAAACTCGATGGGGCGATCCTAATCGGCTTGGGATACCTCTGGAAAGTTAGTATTTCCGCTCCTGAGGAAGAAAGCGGGTGATCACCACGGGACGATAGCTGATCTGGGGGGATCCCTCGCGAAAAGCGGCCAAGGTGTGCTGTAAAAACCGTTGGTCATCTCGCTGGGGATAGTCTTCCCGCGCGTGGGAGCCGCGACTTTCCCGCCGTTCCAGAGCGCTGGCGAGGATCAAGGCCCCCACCGTCATGAGGTTGTCCAGCTCCAGGGCTTCGATGAGCTCGGTGTTCCACACGCTGCCCCGATCGTCCAGGCGCAAATCCTGCTCGTAACGCCGGCGGATCCGGTGCCATTTTTGGATCCCTTCTTGAAGAACCGATTCGCTGCGATAGACCCCACAATGCTCGGTCATGCAATCTTGAAACTGCCGCCGCACCTGATCAATGCGGCTTGCCCCGGATCGCTCCAGCAGCCTGGCGATCCGCTCGGCGGCCTGGTTGAGCAGGGATCCCTCGTCCAACTTCGGCAAGGCTCGCCCCCTGACGGCTTCTACCATAGCTGCCCCTGTGCGCCGCCCGAAGACCACGCACTCCAGAAGAGAGTTGCTGCCCAGCCGGTTGGCCCCATGCACCGAAACACAGGCCGTTTCACCGGCAGCAAACAGCCCTTCCACGCGGGTATGGGCATCCCGCAGCACCTGCCCATCCACCGTCACCGGGATCCCGCCCATGCAGTAGTGCACCGTCGGTCGCACCGGAATGGGATCCACAACCGCATCGATGCCCAGGTGGCGATGGGCCTCCTCCCAACAAAAGGGCAGCCGCATGTGAATGGTTTCTGCCCCCAGATGCCGCAGATCCAAATAGACAAAATCTTTTCCGTCGATCCCGCGTCCGGCCCGCACCTCCGTAACAATCGCCCGCGACGTGATATCCCGAGGGGCCAACTCCATCTGGCTGGGGGCATAGGCAGCCATAAAGCGCTCTCCTTTCCCGTTGATCAGATAAGCCCCCTCCCCGCGCACCGCCTCCGAGATCAACACCCCCACCGGATACAGGCCCGTGGGATGAAACTGCACAAACTCCATATCCTGCAGAGGCAGGCCGGCCCGCGCCACCATCGCCATGCCGTCGCCGGTCGAGGCAAAGTCGTTGGAGGTGGAGTTGTAGATGCGCCCATAGCCGCCCGTGGCCAACATGACTGCCTTGGCCCGCACCACCTCCAGCCGTCCGCTGGCCAGCTCCAGCATCACCACTCCCTTGACCTGGTTTTCTTCCAGAATGAGCTCCAGCACATACCATTCGCTGTAGAGCTTGACCCCAAAACGCTGGAGGTTGCTCACCAACTCGTGCAAAATGGCGTGCCCGGTTTTGTCGGCGGCATAACAGGTGCGCGGGTGGCTGTGTCCCCCAAAGGCCCGCTGGGCAATGCGGCCATCCGGCAGGCGGGAGAACAAAACCCCCAAGTGCTCCAGATCGATAATCACCTCAGGGGCTTCTCGGGCCAGAATCTCCACCGCATCCTGATCCGCCAGATAATCGGATCCCTTGACGGTATCGAAGGCATGGGCTTCCCAGGAATCTCGCGGATCGACATTTTGCAGGGCAGCGGCAATGCCCCCCTGCGCTGCTACCGAGTGGCTGCGAATCGGATGGGTTTTGGATACCAAGGCCAGGTCGAGGCCGGGATCCCGCCGCATGGCCTCCAAAGCCGCCCGGCAACCGGCCAGCCCCCCGCCAACGATGACAATGTCGTGCTCCAGCATGAATGGATGTGGGCAAACCCTC
>NZ_JANSJI010000353.1:0-546 GCF_047462475.1 Synechococcus sp. H55.11 | reverse complement strand
ACCACAAACTTAGCCACGTGCTCAACGCCTTACGGCAATCAAAGGAAAATCATCAAAAGTTCTGTGGCCATGTCTATCTCGCCAGGTATCCATGCGCTTTCTTGAGGGTTTTGTGCTCAACGCCTTACGGCAATCAAAGGAAAATCATCCTGAGAGAGCAGGAAGTGGAGAGCGATTTGATTCAGTGCTCAACGCCTTACGGCAATCAAAGGAAAATCATTGGTGGCAGATTGCTCCAGTTGCAAATCTCCATCCAGTGCTCAACGCCTTACGGCAATCAAAGGAAAATCATTCGCCCTACGGGTCACAGAGCCTTGACGCTGGTGCTGTGCTCAACGCCTTACGGCAATCAAAGGAAAATCATACAGGCTAAGCCGGCCCAGAGGCAGACGCACAAAACTGAGTGCTCAACGCCTTACGGCAATCAAAGGAAAATCATATTGACAGGACTTCTGCCCACTCACGTGCTAGCTCTGGTGCTCAACGCCTTACGGCAATCAAAGGAAAATCATGGATTTTGAGGATCAGTAAAATCAACAAACTGAC
>NZ_JANSJI010000352.1:0-551 GCF_047462475.1 Synechococcus sp. H55.11 | reverse complement strand
CCCTCGCAAATGGGTCTTGCATTCCTTGCCCCGCTTGGGTTTAATAAGGGTAGAGGTTCCCCTTCGGGGGGATCCCTAGAAATTGGAAACCTCTTCCAGCCGCAGCACGTTGAGGACGGCTGAGAAGGTTCCCCTTCGGGGGGATCCCTAGAAATTGGAAACCTCGACTCCCTGGAACGGGGCAGCCCGGATGACCTCGTGGTTCCCCTTCGGGGGGATCCCTAGAAATTGGAAACGGTCGTGGGCCTCACCTGTAGGCGGGTTGCGTACCTCGATGGTTCCCCTTCGGGGGGATCCCTAGAAATTGGAAACTTTTGTTAGGTACAAGGGACAAGCGCGCTTGTCCCTGGTTCCCCTTCGGGGGGATCCCTAGAAATTGGAAACCAAATACAACCACGTGCTATGCCAAACCCCTTGGTGGTTCCCCTTCGGGGGGATCCCTAGAAATTGGAAACCGCCCGGCCCCGCCTAGAGACCGAGTTCGACCTCTACTACGGGTTCCCCTTCGGGGGGATCCCTAGAAATTGTACGAATCTGACGCTGCAGACGAT
>NZ_JANSJI010000351.1:0-11891 GCF_047462475.1 Synechococcus sp. H55.11 | reverse complement strand
TTCTATGAACACCCGTCGTACTTTCCTGGCTTTCGCCGCTGGCTTGGTGGCTGCCGCCGGCGCTGCCTTCCTGGCTGCCGACAGCTTTGCCCAGTCTCCTGCCAACGTCAAAGTTTGGATTGCCTTTACCGATAACCGTCTCGATTGGGCCCGCGCAAAAGCGGCAGAGTTTAACAAGCAATTTCCTCAGTACAACGTAACTGTTGAGGGCTACGGCAACTACGAAGAAATTCAACAGGCCACCGACCTGGCCATTCAACAAAATGCAGCTCCTTCGGTGGTGCAGTGGTTTGAGGTGGGCACCCAACGGGCACGGGATTTCGGCTACTTCAAGTCTATCGCCGATGCGCTGGGCAACCGCACCGAGGTGAACGGGATCCCGGTGAACTTCGACGATTTTATCGAGCCGGTGGTGAGCTACTACACCCTGGACGGCAAGTTCACCTCCATGCCCTGGAACAGCTCCAGCCCCATCCTCTACTCCAACACCGCCATTTTGAAGAAAGCTGGGATCGAGAAGCCACCGGCCACCTGGCAGGAGCTGGAAGCCGCCTGCGAGAAGATCATGGCGCTTCCCGATGCGCCCCAGGGCTGCGTCACCTGGCCCAACCACGGCTGGTTCTACGAGCAGTGGATGGCACAGCAGAATGCTCTCTTGGCCAACAACGAAAATGGCCGCGCCGCCCGGGCCACCCAGGTCTTTTTGGACTCGGAGCCCTCGGTAGCCATCGCCACCTGGTGGAAAGGGATGTACGACAAACGCTACTACATCTACAGCGGCAAGCAGCGGGATTGGGCGGCCACGGAGCAAGCCATCCAAACCGGCACCGTTGCCATGGCCATCACCAGCAGCGCCGACGCGGCCAACATCACCAACGCCGCCAAGCAGAACAACATCGAGCTGGTCACCACCCGCATGCCCTACAACGCCGACAAGGGTTGGACGGGGAACTTGATTGGGGGCGCCAGCCTTTGGTTGGTGAAAGATCTGCCCAAAGAGGTGGAAGAGGGGGCGCTGACCTTCATGTTGTGGCTGAATAACACCGAAAATGCTGCCGAATGGCACAAGGTAACCGGCTATCTGCCCATTCGCAAAAGCTCGGTAGCCTTGCTGGAGTCGCAGGGCTGGTTCAAGGAAAACCCCAACTTCTTCACCGCCAGCGACCAAATCAACAACTCCAAGGTCACTCCTGCCACCCGTGGGGCGCTGTTGGGGGCTTTTCCCGAGATTCGCAATGTGGTCACCCAAACCATGGAGGATCTCATGCTCAAAGGCGGGGAGCCGGCCCAAGCCATGGCCAAGGCCAACGAGACTGCCAACCGCCTGCTGGCCGAGTACAACTCCCTCTATCAGTAATTGGTTAGGAGCTGGGATGCCGCCAGATTGACGGCGAAATCGAGGATAGGGGGTGGGCGGCGGCCTGCCCCTTTCCTGGCTTTTGCAAGGTTAGAGGGGAGAGAGAACATGGGGCAATGGATCCAAGTGCTGGTGCCACTGCTGGCAGGGTTGTCAGGGGCCCTCTGGGTGGGATCCCGTTTTCGGCGCATCGAGCGACCTGTGCTGCTGGGGGCGGCTCTGGGGGGGCTGGCAGGAGGGCTGGGATCCCTGATCTTCATGGTGCCGCTGGATTTTTGCACCTTTGCGCCGGAGCGTAAGGTCATCGACCTGGTTTTTGGTGTGGGGCTGGTGCTGGCGGGCATGGCCATCCCTCTCTGGCCGCTGCTGGCGTGGATCCGCAAGGAACAGGAGTGCCGCCTGGGGATCCAAAGAGCAACTCCCCAAGAGAGGGGTATCTTCAAGCAGGGGTGGCTGGCCTGGCTGCTTCTGTTGCCCACCTTCACGATCTTGGTGGTGTTTCTCTACTACCCAGGGCTGGATACCCTGCGCCTTTCCACCCTGCTCACCTTTGTGGGGGCGCCGCGCAGCCGCTTCGTTTGTGTGGATAACTTTACTGCCTTGCTGACGGATGCCACCTATCTGCGCAGCCTGGGGATTACCTTTGCCATTTCGGCGGCCATCGTGGTGCTGGGACTGAGCGGATCCCTGTTGATCGCCACGTTGGCCTATCAGCCCATTCGCGGGGCGGCGATTTATCGTGTTTTGTTGATCTGGCCCTATGCCATTTCGCCGGCAGTGGCCGGCATCATCTTTTTCATCATCTTCAACCCCTTGGGCGGTGTAGCCAACTACTTACTGGGGCTGGTGGGGATCCCACGTTTGAATTGGCTGGGGGATCCCAACTTGGCCCCTTGGGTGGTGATCTTTGCCAGCGTTTGGAAGCAGATGGGCTACAACATTTTGTTTTACCTGGCCGGTCTACAAAATCTGCCCAAAGATCTGCTGGAGGCGGCTGCCATTGACGGAGCCGGCGCTCTTCGTCGCTTTTTTGCCATTACCCTACCCCTGCTTTCCCCCATCACCTTCTTTTTGGTGATTACCAACATGACCTATGCATTTTTCGATATCTTTGGCACCATTGATTTGCTGACTGCCGGCGGCCCTTCGGGATCCACCTCGGTGTTGATCTACGAGATCTACAAAATTGGAGTGTCTTCGGGAAATTTGGGCAGGGCTGCTGCGCAATCCATTGTGCTGTTTCTCATTGTGGTGGGGCTGACGATCCTGCAATTTCGCACCACCGAGCGGAATGTGACCTACGGCGGATAATCTCTGCTGCAAGGGGAGGTGCATCGAAGTTTGCAGCAGCCCCTGTGTGATGAGCGAGAAGAAAATCGGCAAGAATGGTGGCCGAGCAATCTAGGGATCCCCAATGGCTGCAAAATCCAACCCCTCGACCTGCCGGCGCAACTTCGGGAAGCTGGGCATCTTGCTGGCGGCCATTCTGTTGCTGTGGCTCCTCTGGGGAGCCCCGGCAGGCAGCCAAACCCGTCTCAATTTCAGCAATGCCGATCTGCAGGGTCAGGATTTGTCCGGCCAAGATTGTCGGGGCAGCAGCTTTGTCGGGGCCAACTTGCAGGGCGCCGATCTGCATGGGGCCAACCTTGCGGGGGCGGCATTTACCAAAGCCAATCTGGCAGAGGCCAATCTGTCGGGCGCCGACTTGAGCAATAGCCTCTTGGATCTGGCCAATTTGGCCGGAGCCGATCTCAGGGGGGCCAACCTTACAGGGGCGATTGCCGCGCGAGCGGCTTGGCAGGGGGCGCAGATTGCCGGCGCCGATTTCAGCGAGGCCTACGTGGATCGGGCGGCTCTGCGGCAGTTGTGCGAGCGAGCCGAGGGATCCCACCCCGTGACAGGCGTTGCCACTTGCGAGAGTTTGGGCTGCCCTCAGTGCAAAAAGTGACGCCTGCCGGTGCAGACCATGGCAATACCGGCAGCGTTAGCGGCAGCGATGGAATCGGCATCCCGAATGCTGCCTCCCGGCTGAATGATGGCGCGGATCCCGGCCCGGACGGCTGCCTCCACACTGTCGGCAAACGGGAAAAAGCCGTCGCTGGCCAAAACCGCTCCCGCCGCCCGCGCGCCGGCCTGCCTGAGGGCGATCTCCACGGCCCCCACCCGGTTCATTTGGCCGGCCCCAATGCCCATCGTCTGTCCCTGCCGGGCGACAACAATGGCGTTGGATTTCACGTGCTTGCAAACGATCCAGGCAAACTCCAGATCTGACCACTCTGCCGGGGTGGGCTGGCGCTCGGTCACCACCCGCCAGGACTGTTGGCGGTCGGATCCCTGGAGCCGGTCTGCCTCTTGCACCAGGAAGCCCCCGGCCAGGGTGCGAAGGGTCTGGGCCGGCCCCACACAAAAGTCCGGCAAGACCAAGACCCGCAGGTTTTTTTTGGCCGCCAGCTGCTCAGCCGCCTCTGGGGTGCAAGCGGGGGCAACTACACATTCCAAAAAAGGCTCCGCCAGGCGCTGGGCGGTCTCCCGATCCAAGGTTTGGGTAAGGGCGACGATGCCCCCAAAGGCCGAAACCGGGTCGGCAGCCAGCGCCGCCTCCAGGGCAGCAGCCAGCGATGGGCGCACAGCCACGCCACAGGGGTTGTTGTGCTTCACCACCACCGCCACCGCCTGTCCGGGGTCGTGCTCGCCGGCCAGACACAGGCTCAATTCCGCCGCCAGAGCGCGGGCCGCCTCCAGATCCAGCAGGTTGTTGTAGCTTAGCTCCTTCCCTTGCAATTGTTGGGCCCGATGCCAGCCGGGGGCAGCCGGATCCACCACGTACCAAGTGGCAGCTTGGTGGGGGTTCTCCCCATAGCGCAGGCGCTGCCAGGGGATCCCTCGCAGTTGAAAAACAGGTTCGGGAGCGGTCGGGGGAGCTTGAGACTGCCGGGCCAGGTAGTTGACGATGGCGCGGTCGTAGGCCAGCACCTGCTCAAAAGCCCGACGGGCACACTGAAAGCGAAACGCCAACTGCTCCGTTTCCCCATCCCCGCCGGATAACAGTTGTAAATACCGGGGATATTGGCTGGGATCCGTCAGCACCGTAACGTAGGGATAATTTTTGGCTGCCGCCCGCGCCAAAGTGGGCCCGCCGATATCGATTTGCTCAAAAGCTTCCGCCAGAGACACCTCTGCCTGCGCTACCGTCTGCTCAAAAGGGTAGAAATTGACCACCACCAGTTGGATGGGAGGGATCCCCAGCGCCTCCAGATCCGCTTGGTCTGCGGGATGATCCAGACGGGCCAAAATGCCGGCGTGAATGCGGGGGTGCAGCGTCTTCACCCGTCCCCCCAGGATCTCTGGCGCGCCGGTGTGGGCCGAAACAGGCGTGACCGGGATCCCGGCTTCTGAGAGCACCTTGGCCGTGCCCCCGCTGCTGAGCAGTTGAAAGCCGTGCTCCTGGACAAGGGCCTGGGCCAGCGGGATGAGCCCGGTCTTGTCGGAAACACTCAACAAAGCTACAGGATTCTGAAGCAGCATCGGACGGCGTGATCAGTCAAAAACAGCTCAGCGCCCCCACAGCATACCGCGTCAGCCGCCCCATCTTCCGGGTGGCTTGGATTTTTACAGACCAACACCTCTCTTGCTAACGCGACTAGGAATATTCTGAGCCGCCGCCAACCTCATCCTGCCGAGCTTTTTCCCGCTCTTGGTTGAGACGGGCTACTTGGGCTTCTAGGTCTTGGATACGGTGCAGCAACTGCTCGATAGCGCGCCCCACCGGGTCGGGCATGAGATGGTGGTCTAAGTCGATGCCATGGGCAGGGATGCGGCGTTGATGGGGTGGGATGACCGCCCGCCCTGGGATCCCGACCACCGTCATGCCGGGAGCCACATCCTGAATCACGACCGCGTTGGCCCCGATCCGGGCTTTTTCGCCAATGCGAACCGGCCCCAAAATCTTTGCCCCCGTGCCGACAATCACTCCGTTTTCCAGGGTGGGGTGCCGCTTGCCCTTGCTCCAAGAGGTACCTCCCAGAGTGACCCCGTGGTAAAGGGTAACATCGTCGCCAATCTCCGCCGTCTCGCCGATCACCACCCCACAGCCGTGGTCGATGAAAAAGCGCCGCCCAATCTGGGCTGCCGGGTGAATTTCGATCAAGGTGAAAGAACGAGCGAAGAAACTGATCACCCGCGCCAGAAAAAACCAGCCCCGTTTCCATAGCCAGTGGGCGATGCGGTGCAGAAACAAAGCGTGCACGCCAGGATAGGTGAAAATCACCTCCCAGCGATTGCGCGCCGCCGGATCCCGCTCGAAGACGCAATCAACATCTTCCCAAAATTGCTGCCAAAACCCCAGCTTTGGCTCCGGCTTGCCGGAAGGGAGAGCATCGCTCGCCTCAGTTTGGGAGCTTTCCACCGCCGGCTGCGAGGACTCCGTCTCGCTGACGCGATTGGCCTTTGTCAGCATGAATGGTCTCCGTTGAGGAACCTCCACTGCTTCCCCTTCTAGCATTTTTTGCCAGCAGCCAGAAGCGATCTCCCGCGCAAGGGGGATCTCTGCCGGATTAAGCTCAAGCAAGCTTCCTTCTACCTCAAGCCTCTACCCAACTGCTGAGCCACCAGTTGCCCAATCGCCTGCGCGGCTCCCGGCCTTCCCCCCAGCCGCTGCAATTCCGTCTGCATCTGCTGGCGTCGTTGGGGATCCTCCAACAGAACTCGCAGTTGTTCGGCCACGGCCAGCGGGCGCAAATGGCCCCGCAACTCCGGCACCACCTCTTGCCCGGCCCAGATGTTCGGCCAAGCCAAGTGGTTTAGCCACCGCAGGGCAATCCTGTTGATAAGGCGAGCCAACCCCGTACCCAGGCCAGGCAGGCGGGCCAGCAGGCCGAGGATCCCATCCCAGGCGCGCATTGCCTCCAGCTTGTTGGTGGGGATCACCACTACCATCGGCACCCCCAAATAGGCCAGCTCGGCGGTGTTGGCACCAACAGTGGTCAGACAGAGATCGCAGTTGGCCAGCACAGAATAGGCAGGAAAGCTTGTCCACAATTGCACAATGCTGCCAAAGGGGGTGACAAATTGGGAGCCCAGATTGGTTTGCTCCAGGATGGCCGAGGTGCCATAGATTACAGCCATGTCGGGGTTGAGCTTAGGATGGGCATAGCCGGCCAGCGACTGAGGCGTTTGTCCTGGGGCCACCGGGATCACGAAGCGGACATTGGGCAGCATCTGTCGCAGCTCATCGGCTACGGCCAACACCAGCGGTACCCCCAGAGAAAGCTTGGCCGGTTTGGAGCCGGGGAGCAATCCCACCTGATAGTGGGTGCGGTTGCCATCGCTCAGGCGCTGCCAGCCACGCGGTAGCCATTCTCCATCGCTGCAGCGGTGCTCCACCCGTTCCAGCGCGGTCTTGGCAGGCTCCATCCCACTGACAGGGCTGGGAGATGCCTCTTGGAGCGGGCCGAAAACTTGAGTTAGGGAAGAAAAACCCGCCGTCGGTTTGGTGGCAGGCGGCTGTGGGGATCTGCTGCCAAGCCAGCCGGGAAGGGGCACCCCCGGCAAATAGACGGCGCTGGCCACGCCATCCGCCATCAAATCCCCGACCACGTGCATCTTCTGGGCCCAGCGGTGGCCCAGGAGGCGTCCCCCGTCGTAGCGGCGTTTGATCGCCTCTGTTCGCAGGGCAAAAGCGTCTACCCAAGGCCGCCAACGGGGCCGATGTTCAGCATAGACCACCAGTCGATAGCGCAAGCGGCGAGCGATCCAGACGGCAAAAAACTGATCCCCCCCCAAAAACAGCACCACCCCTCGCCTGGCCCAATCCCAGGCTTCTTCGGTTTGGCCGGTGAGCAAAAAAGCCAGAAAAAAATCGGGATCCTGTACCCGATCCACGTCGATAAACGCTTGGGCTATGCTCATCTCTTGCCCGGAAGCATGGGGGCAAGGGGCAAGCACCAGAGAGAGGCGCGCCTGAGGCAATTGCTGTCGCAATTCCATCACGACCGGACGCACCCAGGTGGTCAGCTCTCCAGGGCCGTTTGAGAGGATGAGAATGTCATAGGGCGGCTCACTGCCGCTCAGGAGGGCCATCGGGGGCTGAGATCCTTGGAGTTGTCGTCATTGTACAGTTTGCTTGTGGACACGGGCCGCCTCCGCCTGGTTGGCAGGCTGCCGGGATCTAGGGCCTGCAAATTCAGGTTCCCCAATAATCCCAATCCAACGAGCTTGAAAAAGGATCCCTTAGGCCAATAAGGATCCCCCGATCATCCCCGCCAGCAGGATAAACCCTTGCACCACATTTTGGCCGAAGATGGCCGGGTACAGGGTGGGAGGGGGATTGACCTGGTAAAGCTGCCAGGTTTGCCGGGCCCAGAGGAGGGCAGCAATGGCCAGGCTGAGGAAATAAACCCAGTGCAACCTCAGGCTGATCCCCACCCCCAACAGAGCGATGGCGGCACCCAAAAAAAACAGTCCCACCGCCGTCGGCGTCTGTCGCCCGAAAAAACGGGCGCTGGAGTGGATCCCGGCCCGTTCATCGTCTTCCCGATCCGAGAGGGCGTAGACCGTATCAAACCCCAACGTCCACAACACCGTGGCCAGCCACAGCCAGCCCAACCCTTCCTCCCATAGGGGCGTGTTCGGGTCTTGACCGCTCACCGCCGTCCAACTGATGAGCACGGCAAATCCCCAGGCCAGGGACAGCACCAGTTGGGGCACCGGAAACACCCGCTTGGCCGCCGGATAGAGCAGAATCACCGGCACTGCCGCCACACAAAGGGCAAAACTGACCGGGTTGAGAAACAGCGCCAGCCCTGCCGCGCAGGCCAAACTCAGCAGGGCCATCAGGATCCCGACGCCAACCGTCAGCTCCCGGCTGGCCAAGGGGCGGTTGCGGGTGCGCTCCACCAGTGGATCCAAATCCCGATCCCAAAGATCGTTAATGACACAGCCCGCCCCACTGGTGGCCAAGCTGCCCAAAATCAGGATCCCGATCAACGGCCAGGGGGGCGTTCCCCGCCCGGCCAAAAAGGCCCCCCACAGGGCCGGGATCATCAAAATCAATCGCCCTGCCGGCTTGTGCCAGCGCAGCAGCCGCAGAACGGCCCCGCCGGTGGCCCAGAGTGGGGCAGCCATAGCCAGTTTCCGGCCCAAAAGCGTGAGTTGCCGAGGGGTGTGGGCTTGACATCCTCTCCCGCTAGGCCCCGACGAGCCGTAGAGGGGAGATTCCCAGACTTCACGATCTGGGTTTCCGCTTCCTTCCCCTGCGAGTTTTTCGTAGTTGCCCTCTAGACTCATGTCTATCAGGTCTTACACTCACTCCACAGACTGTCACCGACTGTCCAGCAGCCAAAAGGTTGATGGCAGCATTGATATCCCGGTCATGGTGTGTCCTACATTGAGGTCACTCCCCTTACACAGCCCAGGGTTTCTTGCTCAGCAGTTGGGAAGAAGCGGTAGCGGAAGGCTCGTTCAGCCACACCTCACACTATAGCGCAGCCGATGTGAGGCTATCCTACTATTTGCTGGGTTCAGGGATATTGTTCGCGTTAGCGATGTGTAGCACTAACCCAAGACAAGAAGCCTCAAACTTACAGACTCGAGCCTAGGCCTACATAGGAACCGTAGAAGAAAAGCCCGACCACAGTGAGCACTCCCAAACCGGCAATCACGGCTACTATCCACAGAGGAATCCTTGCTTGACTGGTCATAGCAACTGGTCTCCAATAGAAAAAGACAAAACTGGCAGAAATTGCAGCCTCAAGTAAAAGAAATAAGGGCCAGCCAGAAGCCAACGTTGCTCCTTCTTGCCCTCTCTCAACCCCAAGAGCAGAATAATGTAACTCTGGCCTCAGTTGAGAAAGTAGCTAGAGAACAACAGCCCAACCACGAACACCAACAACAAACCCAGGTACAGGGAAGTGCGGTTTAGCTCCACCGGTTGGGTGTTGGGATTCTTTTCGGGTTGATCAGCCATTGGGTTCACCGTTGAATAAACTGCATCGCAGCAATAGCTCCCAAAAAGAAAACAGTTGGGATCGCCAAAGTGTGCACCGCCAGCCAACGGACGGTAAAAACAGGGTAGAAAACAGGTTCGTCAGATTTGTTGGCCATAGGTCTCATCCTACGCAAAAAAACGATTTATTTACAAATTGAAACAACAAGTGGCTTGCCTGCCCGCAGCCCCTCCTAGCGAGCTAGCCTCTCCAACTGCTCCAGAGCATTGAAGCGGTCGCTGACAATCGGCAGCTCCTGCCGCTCTGCCGTGAAATACTCATTGGGACGCGGGGTACCGAAAATATCATAAGCCAGGCCCGTGCTCACAAAAAGCCAGCCTGCCAAAAACAAAGCGGGAATGGTCAGTGCGTGAATGACCCAGTAGCGGACACTGGTAATGATGTCGGCAAAAGGTCGCTCTCCGGTGCTGCCAGCCATGAAACTCCTCCCTGGGGTAAGGGCAAAAGTGCTTTCTGAACTTTCCGAGTCTATAACACAATGATAAGGATTTGGATGCACAACTACAAGTTATGAGGCAATTGCCCAGGCCCTTTGCCGCCAGGCCAGATCTCATCCCGCATAGGTAAAATCTCTTAGTGGATCCCTGCGGCGAGCTTTTGCACTCGAGTTTTGAGAATCCCACTGCCAAAGGGCGCAATCCCAACTGGTATCGAAGGCTTGAGGACACGGCGGAAGTTTGAGATAAGCTGGCCCTGAGGGGATGTCAACGGAACAGGAGTAACAGCTATGCGGTGCTCGTGGCCCCTAGCTCTGAGTTTGTGTTGGACGCTGGGCTGGTCGAGCGTCAACCTGCCGGCTTGGTCTCAAGGGGTGGAGCAGCAAGCCTCGCTGGCCTGGGCCGATGCCTACGTGGCGGCGCTGGAGCGTCAGACGGATCTGGTGCTCACCCAGGAGCCGCTGTCGGCCACTCTCACCCGACTAGAATTGGCCCAGTGGCTGACGGAGTTTTTCGGCTACATCCCCAACCCCAACCAGGTGCAAGAAATTCGCGATCTCGAGCCCAATACCCCCGACTATTGGACGGCCCAGGCGGTGTTGCAGGCGGGGGCGATGCGCCTGTACGAAGGCAACGAGTTTCGTCCCCAAGGAGATCTCACCCACCTGGAAGCCCTGGCCATTTTGGTGCGGGCCCTGCAACTGCCTGCTCCCAACCAGGCCGATATTGAGCGCTGGATGGCTCTCTACAGCGATGCTGCTGAGGTGCCGGAGGTAGGGCGGGCTTTTGTGGCCATGGCGGGTGAAGCGGGGCTATTGGTGAATGTGCCGGATCCCGCCCGGCTGCGGCCCAATCGGGTGCTGAGCCGAGCTGAGGGGGCGGTGCTGTTACATCAGGCGTTGGTGTATCGCGGTCAGCTTTCGCCTCTGCCGCCTCCGGTGGTGCAGTTGCGACCTTCTCCCGCTGCGGTGGCCGAGACCGTCCAACCCGAAATCTCACAAACGCGGGTTATCCCTGAGTCGGGAGTGGTGCCGGCAGGGAAAGCCTTGACCGTTGAGGCCCAGGGCACTCCCAACGGCAGGGCCACGGTGGATATTGGCGACCTGGTGCGGGGTTTGCCCATGGAAGAAGTGCAGCCCGGCTATTACCGCGCCGTTTACACCCTTGGCCCTCAAGACAGTGCCTTTGGCCCCGACATCCGCATCCAACTGAGCCTCAATGGAGTCAGTACCCGCGTTCAGCGGCGGCTCCCTCAACTGGCCCTGGGCAATGTCGCTCCCCCGTCGGTAGAACCGGTGTTACCTGCTTCTGTCCCTTTGCCGCAGCCGGCTACCCCCGCTCCTCTGACCGCAGCCGGCAACCGCTCTCCACGTATTGAGGCGATTCGACTGGATCCCCAGCGCGACCTAGTGGAAGGGGATATCCTCACCATTGCCATCTGGGGGGACTCGGGAGGGATCGCCCAGTTTGATTTGGGGAATCTGGCCCTGAACCAGCCGATGCGGGAGGTGCGACCCAACCACTACGAGGGCACCTACGTGGTGGCCCCCACCCACCAAGCCAGCAACCCTGTTTTGCGAATTGTGCTCAGCAAAGACGGCCTCAGCCAGGAGTATCGCGAGATCTTCCCTTTTGCAATCGATGGATCCAAGGGAACCCGCTCCACCATTCAGCCAGCTTCTCGGCCTGTCGCTGCTGGGCCGCCTCAGATTTTTAGCATTACCACCAACAGCACCAGCCTGCGCATGGGCGAGATCCTCAAAGTGACGATGCGAGGGGATCCAGGGGGGCGGGCAGCTTTTCGCATCGTCGGGGTGACGCCAGAGGTGGAGATGCGGGAGGTGGCGCCCGGCCTCTATGAAACCCAGCAACAACTGCCCTTCAACATGCAGCCGGTCAACAACGGCCTCATCGAGGTGATCCTGGAGCGGGGCGGGCAAAGAGCCACCCAAACCAGCCCCTCGCCGATCACCATCGCTCCCTGAGCAAAACTTGCCGCGCAGCATCGTGAAAACTTTATCCCGCTGGCGCAAGCTGTAGTTAACGTAAGGTGCGGAATTCCCCACCGTCTATACGGTGGGGATGGATAGCACC
>NZ_JANSJI010000350.1:1677-3081 GCF_047462475.1 Synechococcus sp. H55.11 | reverse complement strand
TGTCGGGAAGTCTCCGTACTCCCTCGCAAACGCACCTTGAAAACCGCATGAGTTCAGGCTTTTCCGGGGGTAGGGTTGATCCCTACCTTTTCCCCGCAAGGGGACGGAAACGCTGTTTACGTCCCACAAACGATATCGATCCCCTTCCGTTGATCCCTACCTTTTCCCCGCAAGGGGACGGAAACAACGCCCCGTCCGCCTGCTGCCCATTTACCAGCACCACGTTGATCCCTACCTTTTCCCCGCAAGGGGACGGAAACACTGGGTTCATGACATCAGCAGAGAAACATAATCGAGTTGATCCCTACCTTTTCCCCGCAAGGGGACGGAAACGTGTACCGAACTTAAGTACGTTTCCGGCCTGGTCAAGACGTTGATCCCTACCTTTTCCCCGCAAGGGGACGGAAACTAAGGTATTCTTTCCCCTGAATGGCCCTCGCCAACCCCGTTGATCCCTACCTTTTCCCCGCAAGGGGACGGAAACCTGGCGACGGCGCCGGCCACCGGCCTGGAGATCGCCGACGTCGTTGATCCCTACCTTTTCCCCGCAAGGGGACGGAAACCCCTTGGCCAGGACGTAGTGCACGTGGGCCGCCGCTGTTGATCCCTACCTTTTCCCCGCAAGGGGACGGAAACGCAGCTGGGCCACCAGGTCCGCGTCGTCACCGAAAGTTGATCCCTACCTTTTCCCCGCAAGGGGACGGAAACAACCCACCACCTGCACCACCTCCCCCGGCACAAAGCTGGGAGTTGATCCCTACCTTTTCCCCGCAAGGGGACGGAAACGCCGAGTGGCGACAACCCGTGGGCCTGGGCATGAGCAAGGTTGATCCCTACCTTTTCCCCGCAAGGGGACGGAAACGCGGGAACCGACCTGCAGGCTAAACAACACCCGCAGCGTTGATCCCTACCTTTTCCCCGCAAGGGGACGGAAACGCCGCTTTGCGCGCCGCCTTGCGGGCAGCCTTGGCAGGTTGATCCCTACCTTTTCCCCGCAAGGGGACGGAAACCATCACTCTTTCCCGCTACGAGGAAGACGACGAAATCGAGTTGATCCCTACCTTTTCCCCGCAAGGGGACGGAAACGGCCACCGGAGCGAAGCCCTTAAGACATTCTTTCCCCTGGTTGATCCCTACCTTTTCCCCGCAAGGGGACGGAAACCCTTAGGCCGGACTCGCGGATTTAAGCTTACCGCCGACGTTGATCCCTACCTTTTCCCCGCAAGGGGACGGAAACGACGAAACCGACTTCGACCAAACAGTTTAGATAGTACAGTGTTGATCCCTACCTTTTCCCCGCAAGGGGACGGAAACGTTTCCTTCTGAGCCTCTTTGAATAGCCAGGTGACGTTGATCCCTACCTTTTCCCCGCAAGGGGACGGAAACGTTTCCTTCTGAGCCTCT
>NZ_JANSJI010000350.1:0-1577 GCF_047462475.1 Synechococcus sp. H55.11 | reverse complement strand
TTGAATAGCCAGGTGACGTTGATCCCTACCTTTTCCCCGCAAGGGGACGGAAACCCTTTTGGCGGCTGCGTATGTCCGCCTGATTTCACGTTGATCCCTACCTTTTCCCCGCAAGGGGACGGAAACCACCCGCAGCACCAACGGAATCGGGCTGATTTCTTGGAGTTGATCCCTACCTTTTCCCCGCAAGGGGACGGAAACCGACTGGTGGCGCCTCGGCCGCAAGCGGAGCCGCTCGGGCTCGTTGATCCCTACCTTTTCCCCGCAAGGGGACGGAAACGCACGGGTAAGTGCTTGAAGATCTCTCCCGCCGACTCCGGTTGATCCCTACCTTTTCCCCGCAAGGGGACGGAAACGGGTGGTGAGGGCCCATTTGTCAGCTACTTTCGCCTTAGGTTGATCCCTACCTTTTCCCCGCAAGGGGACGGAAACGGCTTGGAGTCCAGGCGGCTCAGAAGGCAGATAGGCTGTTGATCCCTACCTTTTCCCCGCAAGGGGACGGAAACCTCTCAGCGACGCCGAATTCGACCAACTGATTGATGTTGATCCCTACCTTTTCCCCGCAAGGGGACGGAAACTTCCCGAGGGCGGGAGAAAAACCTCAAAAGCTCCCAGGTTGATCCCTACCTTTTCCCCGCAAGGGGACGGAAACTGCAGCTGCTTAACTGGTTTCCCCTCAAACAGCCCCGTGGTAGGTTGATCCCTACCTTTTCCCCGCAAGGGGACGGAAACGCTGCTCGGCGGGCCGGGTACCGGTAAGAGCCACACCCTGTTGATCCCTACCTTTTCCCCGCAAGGGGACGGAAACCCTGGAGCGATTCCAAGACAATGTCGTTGCTGCCGGCGTTGATCCCTACCTTTTCCCCGCAAGGGGACGGAAACAGCGGTTCAACTGGTGGAAACAAAATCGGTGTCCAGTGTTGATCCCTACCTTTTCCCCGCAAGGGGACGGAAACCGGGACACAGGCCCATCGGCTGTGTATAGGGTGAGCCGGTTGATCCCTACCTTTTCCCCGCAAGGGGACGGAAACTTGGCACCGCCACCCGCTGAAAGAGGTGTTGCTGCGTTGATCCCTACCTTTTCCCCGCAAGGGGACGGAAACTGCACAGGTGGAGCAAGAGTTTCTCCTTGATGGCAATGTTGATCCCTACCTTTTCCCCGCAAGGGGACGGAAACCCCCATTCACTTGCCGGTGGCAAGTGAATTGTTACCTGGTTGATCCCTACCTTTTCCCCGCAAGGGGACGGAAACATAGAAGGCGTAGTTCGGGGCTTCGCTGCTGTGGCAGATCTCTATTGTTGATCCCTACCTTTTCCCCGCAAGGGGACGGAAACTCCGGGTTTGAGCCGCCCGGTTGAGGCGATCTTTGTTGATCCCTACCTTTTCCCCGCAAGGGGACGGAAACGGAATCCTTTGATGGGTTTATATCCTACCTCACCTTCCCCGAACGTTGATCCCTACCTTTTCCCCGCAAGGGGACGGAAACCACCTCACCGGCCCGTTGCTCCTCAAGTTGCCGACGTTGATCCCTACCTTTTCCCCGCAAGGGGACGGAAACTAGGCACCTTGGGCAAAG
>NZ_JANSJI010000349.1:0-3084 GCF_047462475.1 Synechococcus sp. H55.11 | reverse complement strand
GCCTGCTGTACGCCAAGGGCAGGGGATCCCAGCTCGCCCACCTTTGGCAGCAAGTGCTCTCTCAATTGAGTTAGCAAAACATTCAAAAAAAGAGCGAATTTCTATCCATAAGGTATAGTCACTCGCAACTAGGGTAAGCTACCCAAGTGGTGACAAAAGTTTTCTAGATCTTTGTAGTCAAAGGTTCGATACTTGGATATATTATCGTTGTTAAGATAGAATATCTACTCTAGGAGAGACTTTCGCAGATCTTCGCTGGTTGACCAGGACAGTAGCAGTACTAAGTCAACCAATTCGAAAATATAGACTCCTAAACTACCGATGATCAAACTACTATCAGTTTTTCATCTCCTCTCTGCTCCGGCAAGGAAATAACTTGACAAACAACTGGATTATAGATCACACCATTTTATATAAGACTTCATCCCGCTTTGCGGCCAGATTCATAAGCATAGTTAGTTAGCAAAGTAGAGGTTGACTTTCGATCGCAGTTAAGACCTAAAATTGCTAATTCGTATTGTTCCCATCTCCTTGCTATAAGTGCAAACAAGGGCATTTTTCTTGCTAGAGGTACTATTTTGAATCTTCTTGTCAATTCGGGAAAAGACCCCCGATTTTCTCCTAAAATCTAGATCCGGCAAGGCTAGGCTGGTGATGGCTCACTCCAAGGGATTGCGCACAAAGCTTTACATTTTCGGCCAGCCAGGGAACCCCAGAAAATCAGGTAGTCCAGCGGCTCGTAGGGGAGAGACCCTCCGAAGACCTTTATTCATTGTTTGACGGTAGCATCCAAAGAGTACACCCGTAGGCTGTCTTTTTTGAGGTTCAGCAGAGGCAGCCACAACCGTTCTAGCTTGTCTTTCAGCTTGGCAGTGTCCAGCGGGCATTCAAACACCGAGTCCTACCCCTACTGGCAGCACTGCTCCAAGCACTTAGCCAGTCCCTGCCTACGTGTGTTATAATACGGCGGTGCTGTGACTGGATTACTGCCTACAACTACGAGAGCCATAAGCGGAGGATAAGTTATGGGCGACCTAAAAGCTGAAACTTTAGAGCCTCGCGTTCTCCTCAGTTGGCCAATACGGCCGAATTATATCCCACCTCCCATTTTCTCTAGCCGACAAGTAACTTTGTGCCCAGAAGGAATTGCAAAAGGCCTTGGCTTTAGCTATATTACTACCTCCGAAGACTTAGTTGAGTCCCCCTTAGGAGACTATGATATTTACGAGTTTGCGCAGGAATCAAATCGTATTAAAGATAAAGATTTTGATTTGGTTATTGTCTGGTCATCCGTCTTTAGCTCGAGAGTTTTAGGCACTAAGAAATTCGGCTGTCCAACTGTTTTGTTGGCTGGAGATACCCATCACGGGAGACCACTTGGAAGTAGTATTCAGCTTACGGAGCATTATCTCTCAAATTTTTTAAGCTATTGCAGACAAGAAGATTTTGATTATGTGGTGACCCCTCATAATCGCCATCACTTGCACTGGTTTGCTGCAACAGGTTTCAAGAATGTAGCATGGCTACCTCTCATATCTATGCGTACCATTGCTCATGAATGGATAGAAAATAAAGAGAAAAAGGTTGCTTTCCTAGGTCATCTGAGCCCGATTCATCCAAGACGCTGTTTCCTAGTCGGTGCTCTAAAGCAGCTTGAATTACCCTTGGTTGTCAAACAAGGGTCTAGAGAGGAAGCAGCCCATCTTTTTGCTCACTCTTTAATCTCCTTAAATTGTAGCTTAAATGGCGACATTAACTTTAGGAATTTTGAGATTATTTCTGCAGGAGGTTTTTTGCTCACAGATCGCCTTTCATTTGCTTCTGGTTTTGATGAGTATTTGGTTCCTGGCCTGTATTGTGATGTTTACAGCTCTCTCTCAGAGCTGATAGAGAAGATCAAGTTTTACCTGGAGAACCACGAGCTGGCTATAGAGATGGCTAAGCGAGCCCACGAAAAGTTTTTTTCAGAATGGCATCCTAAGTACAGAGTAGCTAACCTAATGGACTGGGTATTTAAGGGGGAATTGCCAGATTTTTACAAGGGGAAATCTGAGATTCGCTTTTTTATGAGCACTTCTCACAGCGATCTTATAGATACGAGGCTGGCCATCTATGAGCAAGTTCAGGATCTACATCAGTTTCAAGAGCAGCTAAAAGTTCTTGTCAGCCAAAGCTGTCCTCCGGTAATTGTGGCAGATTTGCTAGACTTGCCAAGGTTACAACTTTACGTCGAGTCTGGCTTCGCTATCTCCGATCTGCCAAACGACGAAAGAATCTTAGCTCGTATACAGGTGATGGATAGTGATTGCTGCTTTAAAGAGAAATGGGATGTTTTGATTATCAAGAGAAATGACCAACTGACAAGCTATGGATCTGCCTTCATCTCTAAGTTTGTTTTTATTTTAGGAAATAAAAACGAGATAGTGTTTTCTAATATGATAAAGCCAAGGTCAACTTAGCAGCTAATCCGTCTGGAAGTAATGATGACCGAACAATATGGACAATTTGCGTGCTCAAGTCAAAGTAAATAAACCGTGAAATCTTGATTTGCCAGAGTGCCGCCATAGAATGCGTCCTGGCTAATTTAAAGCAGTTTTATGAGATTTTCTCGACTTTGTGCCGCAACTCATTGTGTTTAAGAGTAGATGGGCATGACTTGAATCATTTTTCTGAACAACTTTACCTCGTAACAACCACATTAAGATGATTAAGATGATTGCAACATTGCAGACGGAATCTTTGGAAAATTCTAGCGATGAAGGTAGTCAAGATAGGACGAAAAGGCAATCTCAAGCCAAATCAAACAGCAATACTTCAGCACCATCTTTGCTAAAAAGATGAATCCCCCCTTCCTGAGCAATAGCTACGCCATCTCCTTCTTGCAAGGGCAGCCCGTTCAGAGTCGCATTGCCCCGAGCTACCTGCAGCCATGCGTAGCGCTTCTCATCCAAGCGTTGGCTGATGGCGTGTCCTGGCTCAATCAACGCCGCATAGAGATTCACGTCCTGATGCACAACCACGGATCCCTGGCGCCCATCCCGAGAGGCAATCAAACAAAACTCATTGGGATGCTCTGCCAAACCC
>NZ_JANSJI010000348.1:0-11909 GCF_047462475.1 Synechococcus sp. H55.11 | reverse complement strand
CTCAAGAACCGGTGTAGAGCCATAGGGGCAAGCCCGAGGTGCTCACTTCAAACTGCAAACGCGCCAGAGCTTCTGCTGCCGGCAGAAACCGAGACCAGCCTCTGCGCCGGGGGAGCAGATCGTAGAATTTGGCATCTGTCGGCAACCCCGCCAGCTCTGCCGCCAAGAGGCGAGCATCCTCTTCCGTGCCCAAGCGATCCACCACGCCTAGGTGGAGGGCCTGCTCTCCACTGAAAATGCGGCCATCGGCAAAAGTCCTGACCACATTCAAACTCAACTTGCGGGCAGCAGCAACCGTCTGCACAAACTGACCGTAGGTGATATCGATCAACTCTTGCAAGATGTTTCGCTCTTCTGGGGTCAGCTCGCGATCAAACGAGAGAATATCTTTGTAGGGGCCAGACTTGATCACTTTAAATGAAATCCCCACTTTATCCAAAAGACGCTCGATATTATTGCCTCGAATGATCACGCCGATGCTGCCGGTGATCGTTCCTGGGTTGGCGACGATTTTTTCCGCTCCCATGGCGATATAAACCCCCCCAGAGGCGGCAATGTTGCCAAAGCTGGCAACAATGCGGGTGCCTTTTTGTTCCCGCAAACGCAAGAGAGCACTGTAGATTTCTTGGGAGTCGGCCACTGTTCCGCCGGGGCTATCGATGCGGAGCACTAGAGCAGGGAGCTGTTTTTCTTCCACCTCTTTTAGGGCTTTGAGAACGCGCTCGCGGGCTTTGCCATCAATGGCCCCTGCCACCTCGATGCGACCAATTTGCCGACGCAAACCACCCCAGAATAATCGCTTCAGCATAGACAAGAACTGGATTGGGATAAGTACATATTTGTATCATGAATGGCGGCTCGTGGCCCGGTCAACCGGTCGCTTAGACGCTGCCATACACCGGGATCACCGCGCCCCTCAGATCCCGCGCCGCTTCCGAGACCAAAAAAGCGATCACCTGCCCAATGGACTCCGGCTTTACCCACCGCTCGGCTTGCGCGGATCCCATGGCGGCGCGGTTGGCCGGCGTGTCGATGATGCTGGGCAGAATGACGTTGGCGGTGATGTCGGTGCCTTGGGTCTCGGCGGCAATGGTGCGGGTCAGAGCCACCACCCCTGCTTTGGAAGCGCAGTAGGCCGCCAATTGCGAGCCCGGCTCCACTGCGCCGCGGGATCCCACCGTTACAATCCGCCCATAGCCCTGCTGCCACATCTTGCGCAGGCTGTGCTTGCAAGCTAGGAAAGTGGTGGTGAGGTTGAGGTCAAAGTCGCGCCGCCAGTCTGCCAAGCTGTACTCGTGGGTGGGGCCCATGGCAAAGCCGCCCACCAGGTGGATCAGCCCATCTACGCGGGGCAGGTCGGCAATGGCGCGGGCAACCGCCGCCTCGTCCAACAAATCCACTTGCACAAAGCGCACCCGATCCAGAGCACTGGCCGGCAGGCGCTGCCGCAGCACGGCTAGCTCCTCCTCCTGTCGGTAGGTCAGGGTCAGCTCTGCCCCGCTGGCCAGCACTACGGGAACCACCCCCAACCCCAGCCCGCCGGTGCCACCGGTTACAAGAATCTGTTTGCCTTGGTTGTCGAGCATAGGTTCGCCCTTAAAAAGCCTTTCCTCAAGCCAAAAAGCGCTGGGCATCCAGCCACCGTCTTTTCCCACCCTACCGCGATTCTTATTCCTCTTGAGGGGCAGCCTTGGGCGCTTTCTCCAGCAGTAGGTCGCTCAAGGCCAGCCAGTGGGGCAGATCCAGCTCTTCGGCGCGGGCATCGGGGCTGAGGCGGAGCTGAGCCAACGCTGCTGCGACCGCCTCTCGCTCCACCAAGCTCCCCAGGGCATTGGTGAGCTTCTTGCGGCGGGTGGAGAACCCTTGGCGAAGGAGTTGGTGAAACCAGCGGGGATCCCGAGCAGGGGTGGGGGCGGGGCGGGGGGTGAGGCGAATCACAGCGGATTCCACCTTGGGGGCCGGCTGGAAAGCGGTGGGAGGCACTTTGCAGATCAGCTCGCAATCGGCCAGATAGCGCGTCCGCAGGCTCAGGGCACCGTAGGCTTTGCTGCCGGGGCCAGCCTGAAGGCGCTCGGCCAGCTCTTTTTGCACCAAGAGGACGATGCGCTCGAACTGTCTGACCGGCTGGGCCGGGGATCCCAGCACTTTCTCCAGAATCGGGCCGGTGAGGTTGTAGGGGATGTTGGCCACCAGCAGGCGGGGCTGAGGCGGGAGCGGCAGGCGAAGAAAATCTCCTTCCACCAGGTGAAAACGCGGCTGGTCGGCAAACCGTTTTTGCAGCAGCCGGCACAGATCCCGGTCGATCTCCACCGCCACCACCTGGACGCCCTGGGCCAGCAATCGCTGCGTCAACTGGCCGGTGCCGGGGCCGATCTCCAGCACCCAAATGGGATCTGCGCCTGCCTGAGAGCCATCCAGGTGGGCAGCCCGCACAATGGCTGCGTGGACAGCGGGATCCTTGAGCCAATGCTGACCAAACCGTTTGCGAGGATGGGGCATAGTTAGGCGAATGATCGAGAAGAAATGGCCGGACGGATCATCGCTGGGCCGGGTGGGGAACAGAAATCAAGGTGGGATCGGTATCCTCAGGTCTATCTTGGGTTGATCCGGCGGCAATTGTCTCTGGGCTTGCATCCCCGCCCAGCAGCGGCCGGCGGTAGAGGGGTACCGTAAAGGTAACGGTGGATCCCAGCCCTTCGCCCAAGCTGTAGAAATTGATCTCCCCCCCCATCGCCTCCACCAGCCGCTGGCTGATGGCCAGGCCCAAGCCCGTTCCCCCATATTGGCGGGTGGTGGAACCATCCACCTGGGTAAAAGCCTGAAACAGCTTTTGCTGCTTTTCCAGCGACACCCCGATGCCGGTGTCGATGACGCGGATGCGGGCCAAACCCGGGTTGCCGGGAAGGATATCCGCCCGCACGGTCACCGAGCCTTTGGGGGTGAACTTGATGGCATTGCCCACCAAATTAAGCATCACCTGCAACAGGCGTTGGTAATCGCCCAAGAGCAAAATCTGATCTGAGGTGTTGGGCAACTGAAAGCTCAGTTGTAGGCCCTTTTGGCTGGCCTGCAGGCTGGTTTTGGCTGCCACATCCTTAAACAAAGCTTGCAGGTCGCAGGGCTGAAACTCCAACTGCATTTTGCCCGCCTCGATCTTGGCGATGTCCAGCACGTCGTTGATCAAGGCCAACAGGTGCAGGGCCGAGCGATAGGCCTCCTGCAAAAAGTCCAGCTCCTCTTCGCGGCTTTCGGCCATCCCGTCCAGCACCAGCTTGATAAAGCCGATGATCCCATTGAGAGGGGTGCGCAGCTCATGGGAAGTATTGGCCAAGAACTGACTTTTCAGTTGGTTGGCCGATTCCGCTTGGGCACGGGCCTGCTCCAGCTCTTTGTTTTTCTGGCGCAGTGTCTGGTTGGCCAACTGCAGGCGGGTGGCCAGTTGGCGGCTTTGATCCAGCAAGATGGCGTGGGCAATCGCCGTGCCCAGATAGGTGGCAATGCTCTGCAGCACCTGGAGGTGGCCGGCCTGCCAAACGGGAACGCCGTTGGGCGGCAGCACTTCCAACCAGAGCAGGCTGTTGGCATAGCCGCGATAGGACATGGCAATGGCCAGACGGCGCTCCATCAGCACCGGCTCTTCCTGCCTCAGGGCCTGCAGCAGATGGGGATAATCCGCCAGTCGCAAGGTCTGGTTCAGCAGCGAGGGATCCCCTGGGTTGCGGCGGTACTCGGCGTTAACCGTGAGGGAATCCTGCCCCACTTCGTAGAGGGCCAGCAGGCAGCGATCCACCCCAAACAATTGCCCCAACTGCTCCACCGTCTGCTGGCACAGCTCGCGAATGTCTAGGGAGTGGCCGATGTTGCGCAGCAACTGGGCCGTGATCCCCTGCACCGGATCAGCCAAGAGGGGATGGGGCTGGGCAGTGGGGCTGCTGGCTCCGCCGGCCAAGTTGAAAGGCGTTGCCCCCAACAGCTTGCCCACCACCGAGACGGCTACCACCGCCCCTTCCATGTCCCGTACCGGGTTGAGGGAGAGATGCAAGTGCAACTTGTAGCGGGGCGAGTTCACCTGACATTGGTAGGAAAGGGGATCCCCAGTCTCAAACACCTGGTTGAGCTGGGCTTCGTACTCCCCGGCGTTGGCCACCTCCCAGATTTGCTGTCCACTCACGATGTGCTGAGGGTGGATGCCATATTTCTCAGCCTCTTCCCAATAAAAACCCCAGAAGCGCCTCTGGCGATCCTGTGTGTAGAAAATCGGAGTGGGTCGAAGCACGCCCATGTGGGAAGAGGCCACCATCGCGTCGGGGAAACACAGGCCCAGAGCTCAGGTTTTCCCTGAGGAGGCTGGGCTGGCGGGATCAGAGGCCGGGCGGGTTAGCGGGGCAGAGTCTTTGCTGAGACGGGCGAAGATCATGCGGCCTGCTGAGGTCTGAATGGCGCTGGTTACCACAACGGAGCGGGTTTTGCCCAAAGAGCGCTGCCCTTCTTCTACCACCACCATGGTGCCGTCCTCCAGATAGCCTACCCCCTGGCCCGGCTCCTTGCCCTCGCGGGTGATCTTGATATCGAAGCTATCGCCGGCAACATAGATGGGCCGCAGCGCCTCGGCCAACTCATGCACATTCAGCACCTTAACCCCCTGCAGAGTCGCCACCTTCTTCAGGTTGTAATCGGTGGTGAGCAGCGTTCCCCCTACAGCTTGGGTAAGGCGCACCAGCTTTTCGTCGACGGTGGTCAGATCGGGATAGTTGGCTTCGTGAATGACGAAGCGCTCAGGATAGGCCTTTCGTAAAGCTTGCAGCGTATCGAGGCCTTTGCGGCCCCGCTCTCGTTTTTGGGCATCGGCCTTGTCGGCGATGGTTTGCAGTTCCGTCAGCACAAAGCGGGGAACCACCAGGGTTCCCTCCAAAAAGCCTGTCTCGATTAACTGGGCCACTCGGCCATCGATGATGGAGCTGGTGTCCAAAACCTTGGCCGTGGCAGCCACCACATTGCCCTCTGCCCAAAGGGCTGCCTGGAGAGCATAGTTGGGGTTCAACAGCCGCAGCAGCGAGGGGCCATGGGTATCGGCCAGGCTGACCCCCAGATAAGCAAAAGCCAAGCTGAAAAAGACCGAAGCCAGCGGCTCGAGAAAGCGGTTGAGTTGAGGGGGCAGCGGCAACAAATATACAGGAGCCATGGCCAAGTTGGCGATCACCAAACCAATCACCAGCCCCACCGAGCGGCTGATCAACACGTCCGGCGGCAGGGAACGCACATTGGCCTCGAAGCGACGGTAGCTCCAGCGCACCAGGGATCCCAGAGCCAGCCCTGCCAGCACGCCGAAGCCGCTGGTGACGACGCGGGCTCCCTCCACATTGGCCCCCTGAATGGCGGCAGGAGGGAGCAGATCCAGGCCATAAAACCCAAGGCCAGCCCCGGCCAACATGAAGATCGCGATCAGTAAAGCGTCTAGCATAAAGAATAAAGACAGCCCTGCTGAGTGGGTAACGCTGCTGGGAATAGGCAAATCCGCTTCCTATTCTAGTCGTCTGGTGTTGGATGGATCCGGACAACCAGACTAGCCCTCTCCCCGCAAGATTCAGACTATGTTGAAATCATAGCGATCCCTGGCTGCCTTGAGGGGGCTGGGGGGAAATCGCTACAATCCAAACTCGATGAGGCTGAAAGCAACCATGGCACAAGCACTGGAACTCAATAGCGCGAACGTCGAGAAAGTCCTAGACGAGCTGCGCCCTTACTTGATGGCCGATGGGGGCAATGTGGAGTTGGTGGAAATTGACGGCCCGGTGGTCAAGCTGCGCCTGCAGGGGGCCTGCGGTGCCTGCCCCAGTTCCACCCTGACCCTGAAAATGGGCATTGAGCGCAAGTTGCGGGAGAGCATCCCCGACATCCTAGAAGTGGAGCAGGTGTTCTGAGGATTCTGCCGCTTCTGGTCTGTTATCCTGGTTCCCTGAGGCAGCAGGCCTGTCCGTCGCCCTGATCCTCTGCCTCTTGGCTTTTCTTCCTTCTTTACCTGCACGCCAGCCCATGCCTGTTCTCCTCTCCATCGCCATTCTCGCCCTGCTGATCCTGGTGCATGAGGCAGGCCATTTTGCGGCGGCCAAGTTACAAGGGATCCACGTCAACCGCTTCTCGCTGGGGTTTGGCCCGGTGCTGTGGCGCTACCAAGGTAAGGAGACGGAGTACGCCATTCGCGCCCTGCCGCTGGGGGGCTATGTGGGCTTTCCCGACGAGGACGAGCGTTCCCCCTACCCGCCCGATGACCCGGATCTGCTGAAGAACCGTCCTGTGTTGGATCGCCTGGTGGTGATGAGTGCCGGGGTGATGGCCAACCTGATCTTTGCCTATCTGGTGCTGGTGTTGATGTTTGCCTCGGTGGGCATCCCATCGGTGGCGCGCATCCATCCCGGCATCCTCATCCCTCAGGTGATGCCGGATAGCCCGGCGGAGCGGGCCGGCCTGCAGGCGGAAGATGTGGTGTTGCGGGCAGCCGACCACGACTACAGCGCCATCGCCGACGAGACGGCGGCCTTGGCAGCCCTGAACGATTTTCAGGCGCTGATCCGCAGCAGCGAGAACCAGCCCGTTGCCCTAAAGGTGCAGCGCGGGGCAGGGGATCCCTTCCAGTTGACGGTGATCCCGGAGCTGCGGGGGGAGACGGTGGCCATTGGGGTGACCTTAGCGCCCAACCAGGAGCTGACCTTGCGCCCCGCCCGGAACCTGGCCGAGATCTTCACAGAGGCTGGAAACGCCTACCAGCGGGTGGTGATGCTGAATGTAAACGGTTTGCGGCAGTTGGTTGAGAATTTTCAAAGCACGGCCACACAGGTCTCCGGCCCGGTGGGGATCGTCAAGATCGGCGCGGATCTGGCGCGGGATGATGCTGCCAGCTTGTTTAATTTCACCGCTTTGATCAGCATCAACCTGGCTTTTCTCAACCTGTTGCCTCTGCCCGCCTTGGATGGGGGGCACATCGCCTTTTTGATCCTGGAAGGGATCCGCGGCAAACGGCTGCCCAAGGAGCTAGAAGACCGGGTGATGCAGACAGGCCTGGTGTTGTTGCTGGGCTTGGGGGTGGTGCTGATCTTCAAAGACACCCTCGCCATCGTTACCGGGTCGGGCTAGGGAAAGATGGCCAGCAAACGGGCCTTGCGCCAGCGCGCTTTGGAGATCCTGATCCGGCTGAAGCGCCACTACCCCAACTCCACTTGTGCCCTCCACTACCAAACGCCGCTGCAACTGCTGGTGGCCACCATTTTGTCTGCCCAGTGTACCGATGAGCGGGTTAACCAGGTCACCCCAGAGCTGTTCCGCCGTTTCCCGGATGCCCAAGCGCTGGCAGCAGCCCCGCGGGAGGAGATCGAGGCCCTCATCCATTCCACCGGCTTCTATCGCAACAAGGCCAAACACATTCAGGAAGCCTGCCGCAAGATCCTGAGGGATTTTGGCGGTCAAGTGCCCCGCACCATGCCGGAGCTGCTCACCCTACCCGGTGTAGCGCGTAAGACGGCCAATGTGGTGCTGGCCCACGCTTTTGGCGTCAATGCCGGGGTTACTGTCGATACCCATGTCAAGCGCCTCAGCCGCCGCCTCGGCCTTACCGAGCACGAGGATCCCGTGCGCATCGAAAAGGATCTGATGCAGTTGTTGCCACAAGCGGATTGGGAAAATTGGTCCATTCGCCTGATCGACCATGGGCGGGCCATTTGCACCGCCCGCAAACCCCTCTGCGAGCAGTGTTTTTTGGCCGACCTTTGCCCCAGCGCCCCTCTCTCGGACGGGAAGACGGACAAAGAAGCAGCGACAGCCGTCCAGACCTGAGCGCCTGGCAGCAGGGATCCGGTTTTTGGGCTTCCCCTCGCCCTAGAATAGGCTGCATGGACGATCAACCGACTAGAGTGACACCTGTTTTGGTTATTGCCGGGCTGACGGGATCCGGGAAAACCCTGGCCATCCAGCAATTGGAACAACTGGGCTACACCGGCCTGGAAGGGATCCCGCCTGGCCAGGTGATCCCTTTGGTGGAGGCGATGCGGCCCCACCACACTGCTTTGGCCCTCAGTTTGAATCTCCACGCCCAGGAGTACCGGGATCAGGTTCCCACCCTGGCTGCCTGGGTGCAATCGCAAGGGATCCCTTTTCTCTTTCTGGAGGCTCGCCCCCTGGTATTGCTCAACCGTCTCAGCGCCCACCGCCGCCCCCACCCCCACCACCCTGGCGGTGGCCTGTTGGAAGCCATTGAGCAGGAAGTGCGCGATCTGGCTCCGCTGCGAGAGCGCTGCACCCACTGGTTGGATACCTCCGACCTCAATGCCCAGCAACTGCGGCAGCAATTGCAAGCTCTGGCCCACGGGATCCCGCAGCCGCTCAACCTGCGGCTGGTCAGCTTCGGCTTCAAGTACGGCGCCCCCCCTGATGCCAACTTGCTCTTCGATGTGCGCTTTTTGCCCAACCCCTTCTTTCAGCCCCACCTGCGCCACCTGACCGGCCAGGATCCGCCCCTGCAGGAGTTCCTGTTTGCCGATCCGGTTACCCAATCCACCTACCAGCACATCGTTTCCCTGATCCAGGCCTTTTGGCCCCACTACCGGGCAGAACGTCGCCCCCACCTAAGTGTGGCCATCGGCTGTACCGGCGGCCAACACCGCTCGGTGGCCCTGGTGGAGCGCCTGGCGCAAGATTTGCGACCTTGGACCGTCCCTGCTGGCAACCCTGCCCTGCCTGCCCTGAACATCCAGGTGCAGCACCGCCATTTGCTGGATTCGCAGCGGGAGCTGGAGGCCCGCTTCGGAGCGCCACCCCCTGACGCTGGCGTAGAACAGCAACAGGTTAGGATCCCTTTGGCCGGCGTTTCTGTACCTCCCCATGGCTAAGCCCAGCAACAAGTCCCTCACTTGGGGTATGCGCCGCCGCAAGACTGCTTGGCCGGGCAGTGGCTGGAAATGGCTCTTTCCCGGTCTGGCCGTTAAGCGCTGGCTCACCCTGGCCGTAGGGGGTGTGCTGCTGATGGTGCTGGGCATCGCCATCTGGACGGAATTGACCCCCATCTTTCGCCTGAAGCGGCTGATCGACATCACCCTGCGCCTGATCACCACCTGGATCCCCAACAACATCAGCGGCCCCTTGGTAACTGGGATCGGCCTGGTGATGGTGGTGCTGGGCTTTCGCAGCGCCATGCGCTCCATCGAAGATGTGCTGATCCCAGAGGGGGATGAGGCGCTGGTGGATAAGCTGCTGTCGCGGCGGCGCCTCAGCCGTGGCCCCCGCATCGTGGTGCTGGGGGGCGGCACCGGCCTCTCCAACCTGCTGCGGGGCCTGAAGCGCTACAGCTCTAACATTACCGCCATCGTCACCGTGGCCGATGACGGGGGATCCTCAGGGCGCCTGCGACGGGAGATCGGCGTGTTGCCCCCCGGCGACATCCGCAACTGCCTCACCGCCTTGGCCAACGAAGAAAAGTTGCTCACGGAGCTGTTCCAGTACCGCTTCCAGGCGGGGGAGGGGCTGAGCGGGCACAGCTTCGGCAACCTCTTCATCACCGCCCTCACCGCCGTAACCGGGGGCGACCTGATCCGGGCCATCACCGCCACCTCGCAAGTCTTGGCCATTCAGGGACGGGTGCTGCCGGCCACGCTGGCGGATGTCACCCTCTGGGCGGAGTTGAGCGATGGCCGCCGCGTGGTGGGGGAGTCCAACATCGCCAAAGCCGGAGGACGCATCTATCGGATTGGCTGTGATCCCCCCAACCCGCCGGCCCTGCCGGAAGTCATCGAGGCCATTGAGGCGGCAGAGTTTGTGGTGCTGGGGCCGGGCAGCCTCTACACCAGCATTATTCCTAACCTGTTGGTACCGGAAATTGTGGAAGCTCTGGCCAAAAATATGGCGCCCCACATCTACGTGTGCAACATCATGACCGAGCCGGGGGAAACCGACGGCTATACCGTTGGGGATCACGTCATGGCTTTGGATCGGGTGGCGGGCGTGCGCCTATTTGACGGCGTGCTGGTGCAGCGGGAGCCGCCTTCCCCACGGGCTCTGGAGCATTACCGCCGCAGCGGCTCCGAGTTTGTGATGTTGGATCCTGACAAACTGGCCTACCTGGGCTGCCGCGCCGTTTTGGCCAACGTCATGCAAGAAGATCCGCAGACCGGCTTGGTGCGCCACAACCCCGAGCGCTTGGCGGCAATGCTGATGCGCTGGTTCGACAGGCACCGATAGGACACTCCGGAGAAGCATCAGCGCTGGCGGGAATAAGGTCGGGGATAGGGGCGGCGCATCTGGCGAGCCAAGTACACCTGAAAGGTTTGTGCCACCACGCCCGCCCGCTGTAGCGGGATCTCTGCCACCGGTTCAATTTGTTCAAAATAGTTGCCGTAGGTGGCCGCGATCCCCGCCCTTGGCTGAAACAGCTTGGAGGTAACCAACAGCCCATTTTTTCCCAGCCAATCTTCAGGTTGCGACCAAAAGGCAAAGCCGCGCAGATCTTCATCCAGGCAGGTGAGGGGCTTATCCGTCAGCGGCGCCAAGGCCATGCCGATCTGGCCGCCCAAAAAGTAGGCGTTGGTGAAGATGAAATCCGCCTCGGCAAGAGCCTGGGCCAAGCGGGGATCCGTCTGCAACTGCCGCCGCAACTGTTCAATTGCAATCAACTGAGTCGAGGGATCCCGTTCCACCGGCCACAGGCCCAGCCCACCGGGAGCCTGGAGAAGGCCGTAGCGCACATGGGCCAGCCCCACCCCCACCAACAGGCCCACCGCCACCGCCGTTCCCGCCAAGAGCCGCTTCGCTCCTGGCCACCTTTCCCAACGGGATCCCAAAAGTAAGCTCAGCACCCAAAACCCCGGCATGGGCCAGGTGGGCAAAATGGGCCGATAGCCCCCCATCAAGGTAAAAGCCAGCACCAGCGGCAGCCCACAGGCCAGGATTAGAAGATGCTTCAGCTCCTGATCCGTGAGGCGTCTTCCCTGAAAAAGCGCCAGCCCCACCCGCCCACCCTCAGCCAAGCTCAGCCCCAGCAAAGGGATCCCCAAGGTCGGGAAAAGATAAAAAAGTTCCTCCAGCACCGTCAGCCCCAGCTCTTGCAGTTGATACCCTGCCTCCGGCACCGCTCGCCCCCCCTGGAAGCGAAAGGAGACCCAATCCTGCTGGGCGTTCCAGATCAGCACCGGGCTGAAGGCCGCCAAGAACCCCAGCACTGCCAAGAGCGCCCATCCCGACCTGAGGGCGCAGCGGTGGGCCGGGCTGAGCAGACAAAAGAGCACCAGGCCAAACCCCAACGCCAGGCCGTGGTATTTGCCCAGGCAGGCCAGCCCCACCAATAGCCCAATCAGCGCCAGCCGCGGCCCCGGTCGGTAGCGAGCCGACCCATAGACCCCCAATTTCCCCTCCACTAAGGGAGCCGGAAAAAACTCCTGGGCAGCCACCCACAGGGTTGCCGCCGTAAAAAACATCAGCGGGCTATCCGGCAGGGTCAGCACTCCAAACCCAATCCAGAAAATGGGCGCGATGCTGATGGTTGCCAGGGTGATCAGCCCCGCCTGCAGCGAAAAAAGCCGCGCCGCCGTGAGGTAAAGCAACAGGGAAGAGCCGCTGTAGGCCAGCAGGGATCCCAGTCGAATCGAAAAAGCCGACACCTGCCCCGTCAAAACAGGCCCCAAGCCCGTTGTCCAGGCCACCAGTGGCGGATGGTCAAAATAGCTCCAGTCCAGATGGCGAGTGTAGAGGTAGTAGTAGGCCTCGTCAAAGCCCGGCGGCAACAGAGCAGCCACCCAGCAGCGCAGAAGCAGGCCCAACCCCAAAATCCACAGAGCAGCTTTCGGCACCACAGGGGATCCCTTTAAGCGCGTGGACAGGTGTTATTGTCTCAGCTTTGGCCGGGCTTGTCCCCAAAAACCCAAGTGGGG
>NZ_JANSJI010000347.1:0-11951 GCF_047462475.1 Synechococcus sp. H55.11 | reverse complement strand
TTGAAAAGGGGCGAGGTTAACCCTATGTGGCCAGCGGAAGGTCGACAACGAGCCATCATCGAGGCGGTGACGCCGGAAATCGACGGTGGGCGCTACGCCATCAAGCGAACGGTGGGAGAGTACGTGGTGGTGGAGGCGGACATCTTCGCCGATGGCCACGACCAACTCTCGGCGGTGCTCAGTTTTCGCCAGGCCGGGGCAACAGACTGGGAGGAGCTCTTCATGGAGCCCATCGGCAACGACCGCTGGCGGGCCCAATTTCAGGTCACACAAATTGGCCAAGCCTTTTACCGCATCTTGGCCTGGGTGGATCCTTTCCAAACCTGGCAGCAGGATCTGCACAAGCGGGTGGCTGCCGAGCAGGATGTGGCGGTGGAGCTGTTGATCGGGGCGGAGCTAGTGGAGCGGGCCGCCCAGGCTCAAAGCGGGGATCTGGCGGCAAAGCTGCGCAACTACGCCCAAATGCTCCGCCAAGGCGGGGATCCGGCTATCGAGATCGCCCTTTCCCCAACCCTGGGATCCCTGATGCAGCTCTACGGCGAGCGCCGCTTCGTCACCGCCTACCCGGAGCGACGGGTTTGGGTGGATCCGGAGAAGGCCCGCTTCAGCACCTGGTACGAGCTGTTTCCCCGCTCCTGCGGCCCTGACGAGCACACCCACGGCACCTTCCAGGATGTGATCGCCCGCCTGCCGCTGCTTGCCGAGATGGGCTTCGATGTGCTCTACCTGCCCCCCATCCACCCCATCGGGCGCACCTTCCGCAAGGGCAAAAACAACTCTATGACGGCAGAGCCGGAGGATGTGGGCTCTCCCTGGGCCATTGGCGGGCCAGAAGGCGGGCACAAGGCCATCCATCCCCAACTGGGATCCCTGGAGGATTTTCATCGCTTGGTGGCGGAGGCCAAAAAACTCAACATCGATATCGCCCTGGACATCGCCTTCCAGTGCTCGCCGGATCACCCCTATGTGAAAGAGCACCCGGAATGGTTTAAAAAGCGGCCCGACGGCACCATTCAATATGCGGAGAACCCGCCCAAGAAATATCAAGACATCTACCCCCTCGACTTTGAGACGGAAAACTGGCAGGCCCTCTGGGAGGAGTTAAAAAGCGTTATCGAATACTGGATCGACCAGGGAGTCACCATCTTTCGGGTTGATAATCCCCACACCAAGGCTTTTGGCTTTTGGGAGTGGTGCATCGGCCAGATCAAGGCCAAGCACCCGCAGACAATCTTTTTGTCTGAAGCCTTCACCCGCCCCAAACTGATGAAATCTTTGGCCAAGCTGGGCTTCACCCAGTCTTACACCTATTTCACCTGGCGCAACGACAAGTGGGGCCTGACGGAGTACTTCA
Source organism: Synechococcus sp. H55.11 (assembly GCF_047462475.1). Classification (NCBI taxonomy): domain Bacteria; kingdom Bacillati; phylum Cyanobacteriota; class Cyanophyceae; order Synechococcales; family Synechococcaceae; genus Synechococcus; species Synechococcus sp. H55.11. The sequence goes on along the minus strand of NZ_JANSJI010000347.1, from coordinate 10,597 downwards.
CCGAGCTCACCCAAACCCCGATGCGGGAGTACTATCGCCCCAACCTCTGGCCCAACACGCCGGACATTCTGAACGAGTTCTTGCAAAAGGGGGGACGCCCGGCTTTTATGCTGCGCCTCATCCTGGCGGCCACGCTGGGGGCCAGCTACGGCATCTACGGCCCCGCTTTTGAACTCTGCGAAAACCGTCCCCTCCGCCCCGGCAGCGAAGAGTATCTGGACTCGGAAAAATACCAAATCCGTCACTGGGATCTGGACGCACCGGATAACTTGCGGCCTCTGATCGCGCAGGTGAACCGGATCCGACGGCAAAACCCGGCTTTGCAAAGCGACTGGAGCCTTGTGTTTCACCCCACCGACAACGAGGCCCTGATCTGCTATTCCAAGCGCACCTTTGATGGCAGCAACCGCATCTTGGTGGCGGTCAATTTGGATCCGTTTCACATTCAATCCGGCTGGGTCACCCTCAACCTGGGGGCTTTGGGTTTGGAACACTGGCAAACTTTCAAGGTGATCGACCTTTTGGATGGCCAGCAGTATTCCTGGCAGGGATCCACGAACTACATCAAGCTGGATCCCTGGACGATGCCAGCCCATATTTTTCTCGTCGAAAGCTGAACAAAGATCTAGCAGTCGGTCAATCTTTCTCTTGGGCCGAGCGCACCATCAGCACGGGGCAGCCGATGTGGACCCGCACATAGTCGGAGATGGAGCGCCCCAGCAGCCGATCCAAGTCGGGGATGCTGCGGGCAATGCTGGGCCGGCGATCTGGGGATCCCATCACCAGCAGGTCGGCCTTGCTCTCTTCCGCCAAGCGGACGATCTCGGTGCCGGGATCCCCGACCGCCGTAAACACCTGGTGGCCGATTTGGCGGCTTTTGAGGGTGGCAATGGCTTTGTCTATAACCTCGTCCCGGCCTTGGGCATCGGCATCCAGTTGTACCGAGGCCAGAAAAATCTGGGCCCCTGAGATGCCGGCAACCAGATCCAGGGCCGTGGCAAAGGCGACCTGGGCGGCAGGAGAGTTGTTGAGGGCCACCATGACATGGCTGGGGTACTTGACGTAGGCGTCGTCTTTGACCAGCAGCATGGGGCAGGAGGCGAGCTGGAAGACGTATTGGCTGACCGAGTTCTGCAAAATGGCCATGATGCGGTTGCGCCCGCGGGATCCCATCACGATCAGGGGATTGGGCAGGGACTCGGCCACCTGCAACACCACCACCTTGGGATCCCCTTCCACCAGTTGAGTGCTGATCTTCAACCCAGGCCGCGGGGGAAAAGTCTGCAGCGTCTGGGCCAACAGCTCCTGTCCCTTTTGCCAGGCAGCGCGCATGTCCTCAGCAGAGGTCTGGGAAGGCACCGCATGCAGCAGGGTTACATGGCACTGGGCAAAGGCCGGCAAAGATAGCAGCGTGTGCACCATTTGCTCGGTGGGGCCGCTGCCGTCGATGGCGGCAACGATGTTTTCAAAGCGAGGCATGGGATCCGTTCTCCAGGCCAAGGTTTGCCAAGTCTCATCCTAGATCTGCCTCTGCCGATCCCTGTTGCCGAGGTGGATATCCCGCAACATTTTGTTGAGTTTTAGTAACTTAGCCACACATAGCCGGTGAAGCCACCGCCGGCATTGGTGTTGCGGCCTGTCAAAAACTGAAACCCCCCTAGCCCCAGGGTCAGCCCCCCCTCTAGGCGCCAGTTGAGCTGGCCGGAAAGCTTGAGGTTGTTGTAGTCGGGATCCTGCACCGCCACATCCCCAAAGAGGAGCGGGGCGCCGTTGCCAAGGGTGAAGTCGCCATCCAAAGCCACAATGGCCTGCACCTCAGGGCTGAGATCCGTCCCAAAGGTCAAGTTGGCCTTGAGACGGTCGCCGGGGTAGCCCAGGTAGTCCCGAAAGGTCAGACAGGAGTCGAAAAAGGCGGGCAGGGATCCCAGCTTGCCTGAGGCGGCCAGGCCGGCGCTGAGGTCGTAGCCGAAAACCCCATAGCCCAAGGGCAGGGGGGTGTTCTGGGTGGCATATCCCGGCGGGATCAGGGCCGTCAACTGGGCCGAGAAAAAGGGATCCCCCTCTCCCCAGGTGTGGCGCAGGCCCAGCTCCAGATCCCGCAGGCCCTGGTTGCGCTGGGTAACGGTGTCAGCCCCGCTGGCAAAGCGATTTTCCAGGAAAACGTAGCTGGTGTTGAGGTTGAGGGTGAGGCGATCGCTGAGGCCGGTTTCGCCAAACAGGTTGAGGCGGGTCTCGCCATACTCGGAAAGGGCCTGCTGTAGGCGTCCCCCCTGGTCAAAGCGGGTGCGGGGTTGGTACACCTCGGGCTGGAGCGAGAGAAACGTCTTCCCTGCCCCGCGAGGGAAGCCGCAGCCGGCCCAGGCCGGCAGCTCCCACCCCACCAAGACAAGGCCCAGGCCCAGCAGCCAGCTTCTTGCCATTGCCAAAGGCTTCATCTAGGGATCCCTCTCGACGGCGCCGCCGAGGAGGATTGTACCTGCAGAGCTCCGTTTTGGGCCTTCGTCTCCATCCACCCTAGCTGGGGCTGAGGCTGCAGGGATCCGGCTCCAGCACAATTCCGGTGGGGGCAAACTGCGTAACCCAAAACTCCACATCCTGAAACTGGCGACGCAGGCTGTCGCGGGCTTGGGCGGCCAGCTCTAGGCTGGGCATGATCCCGAAGACCGTTGGCCCCGACCCCGACATCAGAGCTCCCAGTGCCCCTGCCGCCAGCAGCGATTGGCGCAATTCGCCCACAATCGCATACTCCGGCAAAACCACCTGTTCCAGGTCATTGCGCAAACTCCTGGCCAACGCCGGCAGATCCTGACGGCTGAGAGCCGCCAACACCTGCGGCAAGGTGGGCAGTGCAGGCCCCAAGCTCTCCTGACGAGAACGAAAGGCCTGATAAGCCCAGGCGGTAGAAACCCCCAGGTGCTTGGGTTTGGCCAAGAGCACCGGGATCCCTTCCCAATCGGCCAGCGGCTCCAAAACTTCCCCGCGTCCGGTGGCCAGTTGCGTTCCCCCTTGTACACAGAAGGGAATGTCGGATCCCAGGCGGGCTGCCAAGCTCTGCAACTCTCCCACCGTCAGGCCCAAGCCCCACAGTTGGTTCAACCCCACCAAAACTGCCGCCGCATCAGCCGAGCCGCCTGCCAAGCCTGCTGCCACCGGAATCTGCTTTTCGAGGCGAATCTCCACTCCCATAGTGGCCTGACACTCTTTTTGCAGCAGCTCAGCCGCTTGGTAGGCCAGGTTGCGGGCATCTGCCGGCACTTCTGGGCGATCGCAGGTGAGGTGGATCCCGTGGGGGCAGCACTGCAACTGGACACGATCTGCCAACTGAATGCTCTGCAGCACCATCGCCACCTCCGAATACCCATCCGGACGGGATCCGAGGATTTCCAGGTAGAGGTTGATCTTGGCGCGAGCCATCAGGGTACAGGCTTGCATGGGGCAAAACTCTGGGTTAGCAACAACTCTCAACTCCCCTCAGCCTGTACAGACCTGTTCAAAACCCAGGCTTATCCGGGGAGCTCTTCCAGCCCGATTCTAACGGCAATGGATCCCTCCAGCTCTAGTTGCCGGAGCGAGGCCATGGCCCCAGCCACTCTCCACCGCGAAAGCGCCAGCGGGGAAACAAAATCCGCATCACCACCCAAGCGCTGAGGTAAAGGCAAACCCAGACCACGCTGTAGTGGAGAATAAAATCCCCCAGGTCAAACCGTTGGCTTGGGATACGGGGAAGGCCCACCAGCCTCAGGACTGTGCCCAAGAAAAGCCCTTCCCAAATGCCGGCCAAAAGCTGCAGGATCCCAGGCCAATCGTGATCCCACATCCACCCCATCAAATAGTTGTACACGACATCCCAAACACAGCCAAACAGACCTACGTAGAACAGCACCCAAAAATAGATGAGGCTGCCGCCATGTCCAGTGAGACCAAAATAAAAGGGTAAAGTCGCTAAAACACCTACCGTAGCTAACAAAAAAATGCGGGTTTGCCAACGGCCAATGAGAGTTGGTGTCATTGTTTCCTCCAGTTTTGTTGGCCAAAATCGCTAGTTCGTTTGGCTTCAGTTCAAAGGCTAAGGGCTGAGGTTCAAGGCCCACTTGCACCACTGCCACAGGGATCGGATCCCTTCCAGACCTTTAACACCTGGCGCCCGCAGCCGAGCCAGGTGCTCCACCGAGCGATGGGCGCAGTACTGCAAGCCCAAAAACGTATCCACCGGCGCATAGGGCCCACCCAAGGTGATGATCCCGGCAGCATACATCCGCCCATCCCGGTTGCGCATCTCCACCAGCTCAAAATCGTTGGAAACATGTAGGCGTCCGTGGGGATTGAGGGGCAGATTGTAGCGGGTAATCAGGTCGTTGAGGAGAGGATGGGTCATGGGATCCGAAACCAAGCCCGTGCAATCGATAACGAAATCGGCTTCCACCTTCAATTGGGTGTTGTTGTGGGTACCTCGAATGTAGGTCACCGGCTTGCCCTTGTCGCCGAGAACCACCGATTCCACCTTGCCAAAGACAATCGAGTACCAGCCCTCCTGTAGCCCTTGCCGCACGATCCGCCGCCACTTGCGCCGGCTTGCCGTTGTGGTGCCGCCCCAGGCTTCCAGCAGTTCGCGCCGTTCCAGGGGAGTTGCTGCTTCCAATTTGGCGCGCAGAACCCCGCCCCAAGTGCCTTTGGGCCAGTTGAAAGGCTGAAACTCCCAATGGTTTTCCACCGCCCGTTTGGCCCGTCCGAAGCGATTGCCGCCTTTGGGCGCACGGCTCAGATGCACCACCGAGATGCGGGGGTTGACTTTGCGGGCTTGGTAGAGGCGCTCCATCACCTGGGAAGCGACGATCCCAAATCCGCGGATCAAGACCGTGCCGCCCTGTTTTTCCAATTGCTCATAAACGTGATCATGGGGCTCGTATCCATGTACTACAGATTTCAAATCTCCTGTTTGTTCCCGAAACTCTTGCAGGTCGTTGAGCAATTTGATAGCCGGATACCCAGTCGCCAAATGCAGGTACTTGGCCACCATAAAGCGGTGATCTGGGTGGCCGGGGCGCGTTGCCGAATAGGCCACCACATATCGCCCATCCTCCGTTTTGCGAATGGCGCGAATATGGCCGTAACAAAGCATTTGATCCCAGCCAATGCGAGCCGCTTCCCGATCCATCGAGGCGAATACATCCCCCGCCCGCGGCGTGTAAGTATCTGCCAGCAAAGGTTCACTAAACACCTGCCACAAAAAGCCAAATGCTTCCAACAATCGGCCAGAGAAAAAAGAGCGCCAAGCATCTCGCAAGGCATAGCCGGGCCAGCCCCAAATGTTGTCCGGGCAAGAATCGGAGCCGGAGCGAATTCGCTTCCAACGGGGGATCTGGCAGTTGGTCAACAGCCGTTCATACCGTTCGTAGGGTTTGCGGGCAATGCTGATGACGCGGATGTGTTCGGATCTGACCCCATAGATGCGCAGGGTATCCACCCAGACAAAGCTGCCCATACCGCCGCCCAACGCCAAATAGAGGGTCTCCTCCACGGGTAGGCCGGTGGCTTTGAGAGCGCTCAGGGCAATTTGCTCGGCTCGAAACAAGTCCGGTGGCGGAAAGTCTGAGCTGGCCCGCACCTCGGGGAGTTGCTCCGGGGCGAAAACCACCGTGGAAGCCGGGGGAACCTCAAATGCGGTGTCGGGTTGGGTGGCCGGGCGAATGAGGTCGGTGCGGGGCTCCAGCAAAAGGGTAGGGGTGCCGATCAACAGGGTGGCGTTGGGATCCCTCAGCAAACTGACGGTGATGCTGTAGGGGCCGAGCTCCACCACTTCCCCGCCCTGCAGCACCCGGCGTGCTTGTCGGATTTTTTCCCCATTGATGCGGCTGCCGTTGGCACTGCGATCCTCGTAGATGACCTGGCCACCCTCACCGAGATAGATAAGGGCGTGGTAACGGGAGATCTCCTGGCTGGCAAATACCGCTCTGGCCACTTCTTGCCCCTGCCATTCCTGTGGCAATTGGGCCAGCTCTCTGCCCAAGGCGAGAGGCAATGGAAAAATTGGCTCCTGCTGTTCTTCGGTGATGGGATCTTCCCAGCTCAGTTGAATTTGCATAGCTTTTGTTCACCTCTGTAAAGGTAAAAATGACTCAATCGAGAACAACACAGAACAACGTAACCTCACGAGTCACCTTGGACTTGGCTTGGGATCCCTTTTGCAACTGCTGGGATCCAGGAGAAAAATGGAACGGTTTGGTTCTCTAGGTAGGAGATTGCGAAGCCTTTTCAGCCTCTGGAGGAGGGATCACCAGCGAAGCACTCAAAACCAAATGTCCGCAATAGGGGCAATTTTGGCCCTGATATTCCGGGGGCAGGTAGTGAGGGTTTTCCAGGCGGCTGCACTTAACCTTAAGGGTGTCCAAAGTGCCACGGCTCAGGGACACCCCTTGATCTTTCCTGGCAGCCTCTATAGACTTCACGCCCAGCACAATACGCCCCAATTGGATTTGGCTATTGGCCTCAAGCGCAAGCTCTTCCTGAATGATTTTTCGGCCATTCACCCAAATGGGGTTGGGCTGCTTAGGCGGCAAACGATCCCGCGTCAAGTTGCGAATGTAAAACTTTAGAGTTTTGGGATCGAGATAAAGCCCGGCATGCATTCCTGAGACCGAGCGAGTTGGGTCGTTGAGCACCACATCGCAGCCGGGATCCCGCCCGATGGTGACCAGCTTGGCGAGGACGGGCGAAACCGTTTGAGATCGGCGCCGGTCGGCTTCGGCCCATTCCAAAGTTAGTTGATACACAATTTCATGCTCCATAACCCAAGGCCTCCGTTCCTCGTGATCGACTTCAGCTTATCGAAAGGTCAGCTCCGGAAAAACAGAAGATGTCTTTTTTGTCAAAATTGTTATTCTTTGAGTCAACTGAAACCTATCCCCCTGAACAGAGGTTCGTGCTGATTGAGATCACCGGAGTTGAGCTCTCCGAATCACATTCCTGCTGAAGACAGCGTCCAGACGCTCCGCGCTGCCGCAGGTGAGCGTGTCCAGCCCTTCTCCCATCAGGGGAGATTGGGATCTACAAGCTGTTGGTTGACTGCGTTTGGCAGTAGGCCCAAGTCTGCAAGCACAGAGGTCTGATCTTATCGACTCCACACCGTACCTTTTTCAAAGCACTCCACTAAATGTGAAACTGCCGCTGCCCAGCCGCTCCTGCCGATCGAACACACTGATGGTGAGCTGATGGGATCCCGTTTGAGTGAGGGTAAAGCGATTTTGGGTTAGGGTCAGCCCTGTCACGGTGCAGGTGGTGGCCCCCACGAAGCAGCCGGGCAATTGAGCAGCGTCGAAAGCCCCTAAAGTAACGAAATTGCCTAGGGGAGTGGTGACGGAAGCCAAAAAGGCGTTGGAACCCCGGATCCCAGCCGGAGCTTCCACCCGGAAGGACACCACAAAAGTTGGAGTTTGCCCCACCGAGACGGTGCGCGGGGAGAGATCGGTGATGGTGAGGGAGGGGGCCGGTATCGGCGGCGGCAAGGGTAGGGGATTGCTGCTGTCGGTTGTCCCCCCGCATCCTGCCAAAACGGCGCTCAGGAGCACCAGCAAGGGGATCCGTCTGTGTGTGTGTTGCGCAGGCTGCATCGTTTCCCATGACCTCAAATGAGTTTGGTTTTGAGTTTAGGGCATCCCTCACCCCCGGCCCCTCTCCCAGGGGGATGACCCTCACCCCCGGCCCCTCTCCCAGGGGGAGAGGGGAGCTGTAAAGATGGGGGCAGTGGAATTGGCCGGAAAAGGTTCGACTCCTAGCCCAGGGGTTATCTCGACCGAGCCGGTCATCGAAAAGGAGAAAATCGGGCCGAAAGAGACCTTAGAATCCTTTGCCTATTCTCCTTGCAAGAGTCTCTGGCAGGCTGTGGCCATGGCCCAGTCCTCTTGGGCTGAGATCACCAGAACCCGCACCGGAGCATCGGAAGTGCTGATATCGCAGTTGCGGGGCGATCCGGCATTTAAAACCGGGTCGATTTGGATCCCCAAAAAATTCAGATCTGCACAGGCTGCCGCCCGCACCGGCGCTGAGTTTTCCCCAATTCCTCCAGAGAACACCAGCGCGTCCAAGCGATCCAGGCTCATGAGCATGGCCCCAATTTGGCTGCGCAGCCGGTGAACAAACAGATCAAAAGCCAGCTCGGCGCGGGCATGGCCGGCTTCCATTGCCTCCAAGATGACCCGCATATCGCTGCTCAGGCCGGAAACGCCCTTCAGCCCTGATTCTCGGTTCAAGATCCGATCCAGTTCATCCACGCTCATGCCCTGGCGCAACTGATGGATGAGAATGCCCGGATCCACCGACCCCGACCGGGATCCCATCATCAAGCCCTCCAGAGGGGTATAGCCCATGGTGGTATCCACGCTTCTGCCTCCGCGAATGGCGGCCAACGAACAGCCGTTGCCCAGGTGACAGGTGATCAGCCGCAACTCTGCCAGAGGTCGGCCCAAGATCTCGGCAGCGCGGCGGGCGCAATGCTCGTGGTTAATGCCATGAAACCCGTAGCGGCGGATCCCTTGTTCAGCCCAGGCATAGGGGAGGGGGTAGAGAGCCGCTGCCGGAGGCATTTGTTGGTGAAAGGCCGTGTCGAAGACGGCCACCTGTGGGATCCCCGGCAGCAGTTGACCCAGCAGACGAATGCCGGCCAGCGCGGCAGGGTTGTGGGCCGGCGCCAAGGGGATCAATTGCTCGATCGTCCGTTCCACCTCCGGCGTAATCAAAGTGGGCTGCCGGTACAGGGATCCCCCATGCACCACCCGATGGCCAACGCCGTCGATCTCACCTGCCTCTGCCAGCAGGGATCCCTCCCCTTGCCAGAGGCTTTGAAACAGCGGGGCCAATTGGCCGATCCCCCCTTCGGGTGAAGCGGAGGGAAAAGGCTCCCACCCACCGCCTCGCCGGCGAGTTTGGATGAGGGCCTCCCCCGGCTTGTAGGTGAAATCCACCTGGGCTTGCCAGATGGGGGCGGCCTCCACCTTGCCCTCAACCGTCAGGAACAGAGAGGATTTGAGGCTGCTGGAACCGGCATTGATAACCAGAATATTCACAGCGTGTTTTCCACAAAGGACTCCGTCCCGCCAACGCAATCGGCCTCTGCAGGGCTTATCTGTGCAATTTCAACTTAACCCTCAATCTCGGCTTTGACTTCATGCAACCGTTGGAACTGCCCGCAGCTCCCTCAAGCACTTTGCGCTTGGCGCACCAGCCCGGTTGCCGTCAGAGCAGCCAAAGCCCGATCCCGGTAGCGGCCATAGCGCTCCTGCTTGTTGCGGAGCTTCCGCCCCTCCAGCTCTGGCAGCAGGCCAAAATTGGCCGGCATCGGCTGAAAATGCCTGGGATCGGCGCTGCTGATGAATTGAAACAGGGATCCCATCATCGTCTCAGGGGGCAGCGTGATCAAGGGCAGCCCCAAGGCCAGGCGGGCAGCGTTCTGTCCGGCCAGCCACCCTCCCGCCACAGCACAGGCATAGCCTTCGGTGCCCACCAACTGGCCGGCGGCAAACAGCGTCGGTCGGCGACGAAATTGCAAGGTTGGCCACAAAAGCTGGGGCGAATTCAAAAACGTATTGCGGTGCATCACCCCAAAGCGGACGAACTCCGCTTGTTCCAGGCCGGGGATGAGCCGAAAAACCCGCTGCTGTTCTCCCCATTTCAAGTTGGTTTGAAAACCCACCAGGTTCCACAATTGCCCTGCTTTGTCCTCTTGTCGCAACTGCACCACCGCGTGAGGACGGGATCCCGTGCGCGGATCCACCAAGCCCACCGGCTTCAAAGGGCCAAAACAGAGAGTCTCTTTGCCCCGGCGCGCCATTTCTTCAATCGGCAGGCAGCCCTCGAAAAACTTGCGCTCCTCCCGCTCAAAATCCTTGAGGGGCGCCTGCTCCGCCGTCACCAGCGCCTGCCAAAACCGTTCGTACTCCGCCTCCGTCATAGGGCAGTTGAGATAGGCTGCCTCCCCTTTGTCGTAGCGGGAAGCCTGAAACACCACCGCCCGGTTCAAGGAATCCCCGGCGACAATGGGGCTAGAAGCATCGAAAAAGCTCAGGTATTCCAGGCCCGTAAAGGCTTGCAGCGCCTTAGCCAGGGGATCGCTGGTCAGAGGGCCGGTACAGAGGACGGCAATGCCCTCCGGGATCTCCGTCACCTCCTCCCGGCGCAGAGTGATGCGGGGATGGTTTTGAATGGCTGCCGTGAGAGCCTGGCTGAAGCGGGCCCGATCCACCGCCAATGCCCCTCCTGCCGGCACGGCATGGCGATCCGCCGTCGCCATCACCAGGGATCCCAGTTGTCGCAGCTCTTCCTTGAGCAGCCCTGCCGCCCGATCGCTGGCCGCAGCCCCAAAGGAGTTGCTGCACACCAGCTCCCCCAACTGATCGGTGTGGTGGGCCGGGCTCTGGCGCACGGGGCGCATCTCCGAAAGGAGGACAGGCAACCCCAACTGGGCGATTTGCCAGGCGGCCTCTGTCCCCGCCAACCCCCCGCCCACCACATGAATGGGGGCAGAGGTTTCTGCCGGTGCAAGCGCTGGGCTGGCTGGATGGCTCATCGCAACCTCCGAGAAGACCCTCAACCTTAAACTTTAACG